>NZ_SOGI01000074.1:0-255510 GCF_004403385.1 Cryobacterium sp. TMT4-31 | reverse complement strand
TGGCCGGGCGCGCTCTGGGCGCGAGGTGCGCGCGAGGTGGGCGCGAGGTGGGCGCGAGGTGGGCGACTCGAGGTATGCGGGTAAGGCGCCGTTATGCGGGTGGCATGCCACCCGCATAACGGCGCGGCACCCGCATGACGGCGCGGCACCCGCATGCCGGCGCGGAACCCGCGCGACGGCGCACGCGCCGAGCTCAGGCCGCGGACTTCTCCAGGGCCATCGCGGTGCGAAGCGCCGAGCGGGCGCGGCGGCGGTCGCCCGACGCGTCGTAGGCCAGGCCGAGGCGGAACCAGGCCCGCCAGTCCTGCGGCGCGGCATCCACGGCCTCTTGATACTGCGGGAACTGAGCGTCCGCCGCCTCGCGGTATGGCCGGCCGCTCGGGCGGCTGGGTAGGTCGTTGACCGGCAGGGCACCCTCGGCGTCGAGCTGCTTGACCAGTCGTTCGCACCGGATGCCGAAGCTGATCTCGCGCACCAGCGCCCACGCGCCGATCAGCGGCAGCACGATGAGCGCAACGCCGATGAGGATGCCGACAGGGTCACCGCTCTGCACGAAGAGCACCGCGCGCCAGCCGACGAGCACCAGGTAGAACACGAGCAGGAGTGCCATCACGACGACGGCGATGCGGCCCTTCATTCGCCGGGCTCCATTTCGGCATCCTCGGGGCCCGGCGGTGGCCCAGCAGTCGGCTCGTCCGGCGACCCGGCAGACGCCGCGGCCGGCTCGAGCACCTCACCGGTGAGCCCCAGGTCGATCAGTTGGTCGAGTCCGACGGTCACCCCGACGCAGTCGCGGGCGGCGGCCAGGGCCACCAGGATGCCGCGCTCGTAGGCCTCGGCGGAGAGCGTGTTGTGCGTGATCGTGAGGGTCTCCCCCGAGCCGCCGAAGATCACGTCCTGGCGGGCCAGCACGCCGGCCAAGCGCAGGCTGTGCACCGGCACCGTGGCGACCTGCTGGCCGCGGGCACGCTGGTCGACGTGCGGCGCGGAGACCGGGCCGAGGCCGGCGCGGGCGGCGGCCATCAGCTCGGCGGTGCGCACGGCGGTTCCCGACGGGGAGTCGACCTTGCCGGCCTGGTGCGCCTCGACGAGCTCGATGGAGTCGAAGAATCGGGCGGCGAGGGCCGCGAAGGCCGTGCCGAGCACCGAGCCGAGTGAGAAGTTGGGGATGATCACGACGCCGACATCCGTGCGGCCCTTGAGTTTGTGGCCGAGCGCGTCGATACGGGGCTGGGACCAGCCCGAGGTGCCGACAAGCACCCGGATGCCGTTGTCGATGGCGAAGTCGACCACGCCCTGGCTGACCGCCGGAACGGTGAGGTCGATCGCCACATCCGCGCCGAGCATCTCGGACAGGGCACTGGTGGAATCAAGCCGGGCGACCACGTCGTACCCCGGCGTACTCTCGACCAGGCCGCCGACCAGGCGGCCCATCTTGCCCGTTGCGCCGACGATGGCCACCCGTGTTGTCATGCTGCCAATCTACCAACCGGGGCGGTTGCCCCCGGCACCGAGGCACGTACCCTAGGGGCATGCCTGAATTCACCGCGGTCTCCGTCACGGATGCGGGGTCCATCACCCTGCTCACCCAGTACTTCAGCGATCGCGCGTCCACGTTCCCCTCCGCCGGCGGCTATCGCACCACGTTCCCGGCTCCCGAACAGTTCGTCCCGCCGCGCGGCCAGTTCCTGCTCGTGAGCGAGACCCAGGGGTCGCGCACCTTCGTGGGCTGCGGCGGCATCCGTCGAATCGATGACGGCGCGGATGGTGCGGTGCGGTTCGAGGCGAAACACCTCTGGTTGCAACCGGAGGTGCGCGGCCGCGGCTGGGGCACCCTGCTGCTCGCCGAACTCGAAACCCGGGCCAGGGCGTTCGGGGCCACGGAGCTGGTGCTCGACACTAACTCGAGCCTCGAGGCGGCCGGGGCGCTGTACCAGCGCTCCGGCTATCAGGATGTGCCGCCATACAACGACAACCCGAACGCCACGAACTGGTACCGAAAGGTGCTCGCCCCGACCCCCTGACCCGTCAGTGCTGGCTACTCTCACAGCAGGCGGCGCGGATGCGCGGCAGGAGGAGGTCGGTCGAGATGACGGTCACACGCGACACGCTGACGGGGTTCCTGGCGGGGTTCAACAACCACGACCTGAACGCGAGCATGGGCTATCTCGCCGAAGATTGCGTCTTCTACCCGCCCAGGGGTGCGAAGCCTCGGGGCGATCGTTTCGTGGGCAGGGCCGAGGTGCGGGCGGGGCTCGCCAGCCGATTCGAGGGCATCCCGGACGTGCACTATGGCGACGACCGGCACTGGGTGTGCGGCGATGATCTCGGAGTCTCCGAGTGGACGCTGACCGGCACCTCAGTGTCCGGCCAGCGACTCGAAGTGCGCGGCGTCGACCTGCTCGAATTCGATGCCGCCGGGAAGATCCGCCGCAAGGATTCCTTTTGGAAGATCCTCGACTGAGGCGGTTACCGCCTCGCCCCTAGAACAACAGCGGGTCCGGCAGGCCGGTTCGCAGCTCTACCGGCAGGTGGCCGAGGTCGTTGTGGGTGACCAGCGACCACGGCCGGCCGGGCTTCTGCTGCAGCACGGTGAGGCCGCAGTTGGCCTGGTTGATGCTGATCCAGCGCCAGTCGGGTGCGCCGAGCACCTCGCGGACGAACCAGGCGATCACGAAGTTGTGGGTGATCAGCAGGTCGTGTCGGGGACCCCGGTGCGGATGCAGGAATTCCGCGACTGCGTCCTCCATCTGAGCGCGGCCGGCCTCGATCTGGTCGTCGCTGACCGAGTTGAAGAACGGCGCGTATGCTTTCGGCATCTCCGGCGCCCGGCCGGAGGGAACGCAGTCGAACAACAGCGGCGACGGCTCCGAGGTGAGCGACGGCAGCCGGTCGGCGATGATGGCCGCCGTCTCCGCGGCACGTTGCAGCGGCGAATGCCAGGCGCCGGTGAACGGCACCCCGCCCAGGCGTTCGGCAATGAGGTGCGCCTGACGCTTACCCCGCGGTGACAGCGGGCCGTCCGGCAGGCCGTATTCGGCATCCTGCTGTTCACCGTGTCGCACGAGGTAGAGGTACTGGGGCATCATCGCCCTTTCGGTTGATGTCGTAAGAAGTCGAACGGGGCTCGCCGTGAACAGTTCAGTTCGGCGGGAGGGGCGCCGCCCGGCGGGAAAGCACGGCGTCGAAGGCGTCCTCCTCGAGGGCGCCGACGGCGGCCACGGAGAACGGCCGGGAGACCATGTCGACCGCCAGCTGCTGCACATCGTCCGCGGTGACCAGCGCGAGGCGCCGCAGGGCCTCGTCGAGGTCGACGAACTCGCCCAGCGTGATCTCGGAGCGGCCGAGCCTGGACATCCGGGTGTCGGAGTCTTCGAGGGCCAGGGCGGATGCGCCGGAGAGCTGACCGGAGGCCCGCTTCATCTCGTCGGCGGTCACACCGTGCTCGGCGAGGCGGTGCAGCTCGTCGAGCATGATCTCGGTGACCTGACCGGCCTTGGCCGGGGTGCAGCCGGCGTACATGCCGAAGATGCCGGCGTCAGAGTAGCCGGGCGCGAACGAGTAGACGGAGTAGGCCAGGCCGCGCTTTTCGCGCACCTCCTGGAACAGGCGCGACGACATGCCGCCGCCGAAGATGGAGGTGAGCACATTCATCGCCACGCGGCGGTCGTCGGCGGCCACGAGACCCGGCACGCCGATCAGCAGGTTGGCCTGCTCGAGCGGACGGTGCACGACGCTGATGGGCTGGCCCTGGCTGATCACGGCGGCGGCGCCGGAGCGGCGTCCCACCGGTGCGGCGTACTCGCCCAGGTCCCAACCGGCCTGCAGCAGCGACCGAGTGACGGCGGCCACGAGCACGTCGTGGTCGACGGCGCCGGCAACGGTCACGACCAGGTCTTGCGGGCGGTAGTTGGCCCGGTAGTGCTCCCAGACGGCGTCTCGGGTCGCGGCGCGGATGGTGTCCGGGCTGCCGCCGATGGGTCGGCCCAGCGGATGCGCGCCCATGACGGCCTGGAAGAAGCGTTCGTTGGCGACGTCGGCCGGGTCGTCGTCGGCCATCGCGAGTTCCTCGAGGATGACGCCGCGCTCGGTTTCGAACTCCGCGGGGTCCAGCAGCGACGAGGTGATCATGTCGGTGAGCACCTCCACGGCCATGTGGAGGTCGCGATCCTGCACCTTGGCGTAGTAGCAGGTGTATTCCTTGGCCGTCATGGCGTTGTGTTCGCCACCGACGGCGTCGAACGCGATGGCGATGTCCAGCGCCGAACGCTCTGCGGTTCCCTTGAACAGCAGGTGCTCGAGGAAATGCGTGGAGCCGAAGTGACCGGGCTGTTCGTCGCGGGACCCCACGGCCACCCAGTAGCCGATGGTGAGGCTGCGGCTGCCCGGCACCTGTTCGGTGACGATGCGCACCCCGCTGGGGAGGACGGTGCGCCTGACGAGGGACTCACCAGCGGCCCGAAACGAGAGTTCGGTCAGGTCAAGGGGAAATTCAACGGCACCGTTCATATCCCCTCAACCTTACGACACCGGCGGGACCGGGCCCCGCTGGACGCGGCGGGCCTGGGCGCCGGTCAGGCCGACACCTTGTCGAGGTCGACCATGTCGGCACGGCCCAGCCGAACGGCGGCCGCGGCGACCAGGGCATCCACCTGTTCCGGCCGGCTCGCGCTGGCGACCGGGGCCACGACACCGTCCTTGGCCAGCAGCCAGGCCAGCGCGATCGTCGACGGTGCCACCCCGTGGTCCTCCGCGATGCGTTCGAGCACGCTCAGCACCTTGAGGCCGGCCCGGTTGAGGTAGGCCGATGCGCGGCCGGCCCTGATGGTGTCGGTGAGGTCGGCTTTGGAGTGGTACTTGCCGGTGAGGAAGCCGTGCGCGAGGGCGAAGTACGGCATCACCGCGACACCCTGCGCCCGGCTGACCAGGGCCAGCGACGATTCGAACGAGACCCGGTTCATCAGGTTGTACGGGGTCTCCAGGGCCACGAACCTGGGCAGGCCGTTGGCGGCGAGTACCCGGGCCTCCATCAGGCGCTCCGCTGTGAAGTTGGACGCCGCGAGGTGCCGCACGGTGCCGTTGGCGATGAGCATCTCCATGGCGCCGAGGCTCTCCTCCAGCGGCACGTCGAGGTCGTCGTAGTGGAAGTGCAGAAGGTCGATGTGGTCGGTGCCGAGCCGCTCGAGGGAGGCGTGCACCGCACCGACGATGCTGCGCGGCGAGAGGCCGGGGTTGTCGCGGTTGCGGCCGATCTTGGTGGAGACGATGGTGTCGTCGCGCAGACCGCGGGTGCGCATCCACGACCCGATCAGCACCTCGCTGCGTCCGGCGGCGTAGCTGTCAGCGGTGTCGAGGAAGTTGCCACCGAGTTCCCAGTGCCGGTCGAGGATCGCCATGGCGGTGTCGCCGTCGGTGGTCCAGCCGAAGACGCTGCAGCCCAGCGCCAGCGGGTGCACGGTGAGGTCGGTGTCGCCGATGGTGCGCCGGATGTCCGGGGCGGCTGTGCGGTCGTGGTCGGGCAGCTGAACCGGAGCGGTGTGCTGGACCTCCACCGGGCGGGTTTGCAGGATGAGATCGGCTGTCGTCAGGCTGTCTGGTGTCACCCGCTCCGTTGCTACATGCTCCGTTGCCACATGCCCCGTTGACACACGCCCCGTCGCCACGCTGCCTCTCATGCCTTCACCGCCCCTCGGACGGACCAGCGCGGCTGCCGCGCGGACCCGTGTAAAGCCGAGAATAACCCGATCCGGCCAATCCGCCGGGGGCGCGCGGCAAGCGTTACACAAATGTGCGGCTTTACCCCCCGTTTAGCCGAAAATAGGCCTTCGGTGAGCTCTCTCGAAGGGTCGGGGAGTAGTGTTTCCGGCATGTCCGACTCACCGCTGTACGGCGTCCCGCTCACCCTCATCGACGGCACCCCGACCACGTTCGGCCGGTTCGCCGGCAAGACCGTACTCGTGGTCAACGTGGCATCGAAGTGCGGCTTCACGCCCCAGTATGCCGGCCTGGAGGCGCTCTACCGCCGTTTCGCTGACGACGGCCTGGTGGTGCTCGGGTTGCCGTGCAACCAGTTCATGGGCGAGGAACCCGGCAGCGAAGAGGACATCCAGCAGTTCTGCGAGCTCAACTTCGGGGTCACCTTCCCGCTCACCGCCAAGGTGGATGTGCGCGGCAAGAATCAGCATCCGCTGTACAGTCAGCTCACCGCGTTCCGGAAGGGCATGCTGCCGGGGCTGATCAAGTGGAACTTCGAGAAGTTCCTGGTGAACGGCGACGGCGTGATCGTCGACAGGTTCGCGTCGACGGTGGAACCTGAATCGGCACAGCTCGTCGCCGCGATCGAGAAGGCCCTGGCGCGCGAAGCGGCCTGAGCCACGCCGGTCAGGCGTCCCAGCTGCACACGCAGAGCTCGTTGCCCTCTGGGTCGGCGAGCACCCACCAGTCCGGGGCGTGTTCGTCGGTGAGCAGCACTCCCCCGACGTCGATGATGTCCTGCACCCGGTCCTCACAGTCGGCGACGGGCACGTACACGTCGAGGTGGATGCGGTTGCGCTCGGTGCGTTGGATCTCCATGTGCTGGAACCACACCTTGGGGCCACCGCCGCGAGGATCACGCAGTTCGATGTCGTCCGCGGGACCGGACTCCACATAACCCAGCCCCACCCGCCAGAATGGGCGCACGGCCTCGGCGTCGGTGCAGTCGATGGCCACGTCGGCGCGGCTGGGCACCAGACGGGTGGCGTGCGCCTCCTGCTCGGCGGCGAGTTCCTGGATGCGCAGGGCGAGCCGCAGATCCCGTTGGGTGATGCCACCCACATCGTGGCTCGTGAGCTCGAACTCCACGGACCCGTAACCCAGTTTCACGTCTGGGTGATGATTCTGGGCGTCGGCGTCGGCAGCGACGGCATCCACCAGGTGCACGGCCGCGGCGAAATCGGCCGTGCGGTAGGTGGCATACAGCGTTCCCTCCAGATGCAGGAAATCACCCCCGGAGAGCACCGATCGGGTTTGAGCGGGAGTCAGGGTCTGGCGGGTGTCGTCCATCCGACCACTCTTCCGTGCGGCGTCGGCCCGGTCAACCCTGGGCGAATCGTCGCCTTGCCGCACCCTGACCGGTGCGGACTTCCCGCCCGCGCAGCGAATGTGGGTCACGGTGTGCACTGTGCCCTGTTCAGGGGCCAGCGCGCATGCTACGGTCAGGCAGTATGCACCACTTGGACAGAGTCGATCTCGAGTTGCTCCGTGCGCTGTGCGCCACCCCCGACAGCACCTATGTGGGGCTCGCCAACACGCTCGGGCTCTCCCGCAACACCGTGCAGGCCCGGATGAGCCGGCTCGAGGAGTCCCGGGTGTTTCTCGACTTCGATCGCCGGGTCAGTCCGGCCGTGCTCGGCTATCCGCTGACCGCGTTCATCGAGGTCCACATCGTGCAAAAGCGCGCCGCCGACATCATCGCCGAGCTCAGCCGCATCCCCGAGATCGTGCAGGCGCACGGTATGAGCGGCGCAGCGGATCTGCTGGTGCGGGTGGCCTGCGCCGACTCCGAAGACCTGTTCAGGATCGACCGCACGATCCTCGCCTGCGAGGGCGTCGAACGCACCGAGACCTCCCTCGCGATGGGCGAGCTCATCCCGTATCGCATCGTTCCCCTGCTGGAGCGGGGCGTGCAGCCCAGGTCGGGCTAGCTGCATTCTGCAGACGCGAAAAGGCCCGCCCTGCCGAAGCAGGACGGGCCTTCCGTCTGACCGGCACACCTGGCGAGAGGTGGCCGGCAGAACTAGTGACTAACCTTCGGCCGGAGCTTCGGGTCCCTCGGATGCAGCGTCACGACCGTGCGTGTCGGCTTCATCGGCGAGGACCGGGGCGAGCGAAAGCTTGCCGCGGTCGTCAATCTTGGTGATCTCGACGAGGACCTTCTGGCCCACGCCGAGGACGTCTTCGACGTTCTCCACGCGCTTGCCGCCGGCGAGCTTGCGCACCTCAGAGATGTGCAGCAGGCCGTCCTTGCCCGGGAGGAGCGAGACGAAGGCGCCGAAAGCGGCGATCTTCACGACAGTTCCGAGGAACTGCTCGCCAACCTCGGGGTTGGTGGGGTTCGCGACGGAGTTGACCATGATGCGAGCGGCCTCGGCCGACGGACCATCGACGGCGCCGATGTACACGGTACCGTCTTCCTCGATCGAGATGTCGGCTCCGGTCTCGTCCTGGATCGAGTTGATCATCTTGCCCTTCGGGCCGATGAGCTCGCCGATCTTGTCGACGGGGATCTGCACGCTGATCACGCGGGGCGCGGTCGGTGCCATCTCGTCGGGCTTGTCGATCGCGGCGTTCAGCACGGCGAGGATCGTGGTGCGAGCATCCTTCGCCTGCGTCAGCGCGCCGGCCAGGACCGACGCGGGGATGCCGTCGAGCTTGGTGTCGAGCTGGATCGCGGTGACGAACTCAGCCGTGCCGGCAACCTTGAAGTCCATGTCGCCGAGGGCGTCTTCGGCACCGAGGATGTCGGTCAGAGCCGCGTAGCGGGTCTTGCCGTCGACGGTGTCGGAGATGAGGCCCATCGCGATGCCGGCGACCGGGGCGCGCAGCGGCACTCCGGCGTTCAGCATGGACAGGGTGGAGGCGCAGACGGAACCCATCGAGGTGGATCCGTTGGAGCTGAGCGCCTCGGAGACCTGACGGATGGCGTAGGGGAATTCCTCACGGCTGGGCAGCACGGGAACCAGGGCACGCTCAGCGAGCGCTCCGTGGCCGATCTCGCGACGCTTCGGCGTACCGACCCGACCGGTTTCACCGGTGGAGTAGGGCGGGAAGTTGTAGTTGTGCATGTAACGCTTCTTGGTGACCGGGCTCAGGGAGTCGATGGTCTGCTCGAGCTTGAGCATGTTCAGCGTGGTGACACCCAGGATCTGGGTCTCGCCGCGCTGGAAGATAGCGGAACCGTGCACGCGCGGGATGACCGCAACCTCGGCGTCGAGCGGGCGGATGTCGGCCAGGCCGCGTCCGTCCATGCGAACACCCTCGTTGAGCACGCGTGAGCGCACCACGAGCTTGGTGACGGACTTGTACGCCGCGCCGACCTGGTTGTTGGCGGTTGCGGGCAGCTCGCCGGCTTCGACCTTGGCCGCGATGGCGGTCTTGACGGATGCCTTGAGCACGTCGTCGGCATCCTGACGCGCGATCTTGTCGGCGATGACGTAGACGTCCTTGAGTCCCTCGTAGGCCAGGGCTGCGACGGCGTCGTAGGTCTCCGGGGTGTACGGCGGGAACAGCGGGTAGTTGCCGGTGGGCTTGGAGGCCGCGGCGGCCACCTGCTGCTGGGCGACGATGAGCTGCTTGATGAACGGCTTGGACGCCTCGATGCCCTCGGCGATGACCTCTTCGTTCGGCTTGATGGCGCCGCCCTGGATCAAGGTCCAGGCGTTGTCGGTCGCTTCGGCCTCGATCATCATGATCGCGACGTCTTCGCTGCCATCGGCATCCGTCACAACGCGGCCGGCGACGACCATGCTGAACACGGCCTCTTCAACCTGCGAGTGCTTCGGGAAGGCGACCCACTGGCCGGAGCCGTTGTCGTCGGGGATGAGGGCGACGCGGACGCCACCGATCGGGCCGGAGAACGGCAGGCCGGCGATCTGGGTCGACATGGACGCGGCGTTGATGGCCAGGACGTCGTAGTACTCGTCGGGCGCGATGGCCAGAACGGTGACGACAACCTGGATCTCGTTGCGCAGTCCGTCGACGAACGACGGGCGCAGCGGCCGGTCGATCAGACGGCAGGTGAGGATCGCTTCGGTCGACGGGCGACCTTCGCGGCGGAAGAAGCTGCCCGGGATGCGGCCGGCGGCGTACATGCGCTCTTCGACATCGATGGTCAGCGGGAAGAAGTCGAAGTTGTCCTTCGGCTGCTTGCTGGCGCTCGTGGCGGAGAGAAGCATGGTCTCTTCGTCGATGTAGGCAGCGGCTGAGCCCTGTGCCTGCTGGGCGAGACGCCCGGTTTCGAAACGGATGGTGCGCTTGCCGTACTTGCCGTTGTCAATAACGGTTTCGGCGAACGTGATTTCTGGACCCTCCATATGGGGGTTCTCTCCTTTGTTTAGACTCGTTTGCCCGTGTGGCGCGCGAGTGGGACATCGGAGCAGGAACAGGCAAGACAAGCTGCCGAACATGTGTTGGGCGCTGACCTTGCTGGCCACCAGTAGAAATTCACCAACACGCTCTGTCTCGAGCTGAGCGTTGGGAAACCACCACCGAGGACCAGCGTCCTGCCAGTCTGCTCCGGGTATAACCGATGGATCCGAAGATCCACCTGAACAAGCGTAGCAGAGCGGGGGTTAAACGACAGGGATGCGGGCGTCGAAGACCGGCCCGTCGGCGCAGACCAGCGGCCCCTCGACGCTCGGGTCGGTGCGTACCGGGGCGGCACAGCCGTGGCAGTAGCCGAGCCCGCACGCCATGTGGGCCTCGAGCGAGGCCTGCACGGGTACCCCCCAGTGCGCGCCGAGTTCCGCGGCGAGCCTGGCGAGGACACCGGCGCCGCAGACCATGATCACGTCGGGCGCGGTGCGCTCGGGGGTGGCACCGTCGAAGTGTGCGCGGAGGCTGTTCTGCAGTGTGAGCAGGTCGCTGGAGCCGTCGTCGTCGGTGGCCTCGATGATGCGGACGCCCAGCTCGGCGCAGTCGGCGCGGCCGAGCAGCTGCTCGGCGCTGCGTCCGCTGAGCACCATGGTGGTGCGGATGCCCGTTGTGCGGGCGTCCTCCGCGGCGCCCATCACGCCGCAGATGCCCACGCCCCGGCCGATCAGCAAGGCGGAGCGGGTGCCGCTGTCGAATTCGAAGCCGCGACCGAGCGGACCGGTGATCTGCAGGGTCCCGCCGACGGGAACGGCGGCCAGAGCGCGGGTGCCGCGGCCCACGACGCCGTAGATCATTTCCACGGTGCCGGGCCGGTCGGCGGTCGCCGGTCGGCGGCGATGGATGGCCATGGGGCGGGGCAGCAGAATCGTGTCGCCGGCGTGCGGCGGCACCGTGATCATGAGGAACTGTCCGGCCAGCGCGGTGTGGGCGATGGTGCTGCTGGCCACGACAAGGCGGCGGTAGCGCTCCCCCACCGGCTCGTGCACGAGCACCTCGGCGTCGTCCCAGACCGGTTGTGGGCGCGGCACGGTCTGGCGCGGCCGCACCGAGACCAGGCCGTCGAGCGCCTCGGCATCCGCCTCGGCGAACGCCCGCGCCCGTGCTGCCGCCTCGCGGCTCTGGCGGTACGCCTCCCGCCGGTCGAGCTCGTCGACGCCGTGCTGAGCCTGTCGAAGTAGACCTGGCGACGGGGCGCCTTCCGAGGCCAGGCTCGCGTCAGCGCTCATCAGGACACCTCCAACTCGAGCAACTCGCGAATACTGCCGACCCCGGCGTCCTGACACCGCTGCCGCAACCCCCGCGCCACCTCCACCGCCGCGAACGGCCGGGCGAAGCTGGCGGTGCCCACCTGCACGGCGCTGGCTCCCACCGAGAAGTAGTCCAGGGCGTCGTCAACGGTCTGCACTCCACCGCAGGCGATCACCGGGATCTGCACCGCCCGGGAGGCCAGCCAGACCAGCCGCAGCACGATCGGTTTGATCGACGGCCCGGACAATCCGCCGATGACGTTGCCGAGAATCGGACGGCGGGTGAGGGCATCCAGCGGCATCGCCGGAATGGAGTTGGCCACGCAGACGGCGTCGGCGCCGGCCTCCTCGGCGGCGCGGGCACAGTCTGCGATCGAGGCCACCAGCACCGGCAGCTTCACGATGATCGGCTTGACGGTGACGAGGCGCACGGCGGCGACCACCTCGCGGATGGCCGCCGGATCCGAGCCGATGTCGGTGCCGTCCCGGTCGAGGTTGGGGCACGACACATTCAGTTCGAAGGCGGCGCCGTTCTCGCCCAGGGCCGCGACGACCGGGGCGTACTCGCTCGGCCGGTGGCCTCCGACGCTGATGATGGTGGGCACGTCGAGGGCCGCGTAGCGCGGATGAAGTGAGGCCAGGTAGCCGGCCGGGCCATGGCTGGGGATGCCGACACTGTTGACCATGCCCGCGGGAATCTCGGTGAGCCTGTGCACGGGGTTGCCGCCGCGGGCCGAGCCGAAGACGGTCTTGGTGACGGTGGCGCCGAGTTCGGTGACCGGGATGAGCGCGCCCAGTTCCGGGCCGAAGCAGCCGGAGGCCGGCATCACCGGGGTGCGCAGCGTGAGGCTGCCGATCCGAACGGAGAGGTCCACGGCCGGGGTTCCCGGCGGGTCGAGCAGGTCGGGATCGGCCGCGAAAAATGCGGCGCGGGCATCCGGGAAAACGGTGCCGTCGAGAAGGGCGACCATGAAAGACCTGTCTGTCTGCGCGGTTGTCACGGCTTCCGTCTCTGCGGAAGCACTCTCTCCAGCGCACTGCGCTCCAGTCTGCCGCCCGCCCCGAGGACCGGGCAGAGCCGAAAGTCCCGGCGGTGGCGACGCGCGATCAGTGCCCAAGCACGCGAAAGCGGCCGTGTGGTCACCTCGGTGAACTGAGCTGACCACACGACCGCTTTCGTGGAACAGGACTAACGAGGAGGGAACATCCCGGCGGGGTTGAAGTCCGCGGGCAACTCGAAGGGGTCGCGCACCCGGCTGGACCGGTCGGATCGGGCGACGAGAGCCGACAGCTCCCCCGCCGCGCGTTCGATCCGGGCCGGCAGGGTCTGCACCCGGCTGTCGACGCGGCCGCCGTCACCGCTGCCCCAGTCCTCCGACGCGGCGAACACCGAGGTGGGCACCACCACGGAGTGCAGGTAGGTGAACATCGGCCGCAGCGCGTAGTCGAGCGCCAGCGAATGCCGCGGCGTTCCCGCGGTCGCGCCGATCAGCACCGGCTGGTCGGTGAGGGAGCGGTTGTCGATCACGTCGAAGAAACTCTTGAACAGTCCGCTGTAGCTGGTGGTGAAGATCGGGGTGACGGCGATCAGGCCGTCGGCCGCGGTGACGGCCTCGATCATCTCTTCCAGGCGCGGGTTGGCGAACCCGGTGAGCATGTTGTTCATGATGTCCTGCGCGTAGTCACGCAGTTCGTAGGTCAGCACCGTCGTGCTGACGCCCTCGTCGGCCAGCCGCGTCACGGTGGCCGTGGCGAGCTTGTCGGCGAGCAGCCGCGTGGATGACGGCTGGCTGAGCCCGGCGGAGATGACCGCCAGGGTGCGCTCGGTCATCGCTGCGCTCCCGTCGTGCCGGCGCCGGCCAAGCCGAAGGCGGCACCGGTCGCCCGGCGGTGCGGAGCGATGGCGGCGGAGGTGTCGAGGTCATTGCGCCCGGCGGATGCTGCGGCAACCGGCGCCAGGGAGGCGGCGAGCACCAGGGATTCGTGGGTGGGGCCATCCGGCACGTCGGCCGGGCGGTTCTTGGCGAACTCCTTGCGGAGCACGGGCACAACCTCCTCGCCGAGCAGGTCGAGCTGCTCGAGCACGGTCTTCAGCGGCAGGCCGGCGTGGTCCATCAGCCAGAGCTGGCGCTGGTAGTCGCCCACATAGTCGCGGAAGCCGAGGGTGCGGTCGATGACCTCCTGTGGGCTGCCGACGGTGAGCGGGGTCTGCGAGGTGAACTCCTCCATGCTCGGGCCGTTGCCGTAGACCGGGGCGTTGTCGAAGTACGGCCGGAACTGACGCTTGGCATCCTGTGAGTTCTTGCTCATGAACACCTGGCCGCCGAGCCCAACCATTGCCTGCGCGGCGGTGCCGTGGCCGTAGTGCTCGAACCGGTTGCGGTAGTACTTGACCATCTTCGCGGTGTGCGAGGCCGGCCAGAAGATGTGGTTCGAGAAGAAACCGTCGCCGTAGTACGCTGCCTGCTCGGCGATCTCGGGGCTGCGGATGCTGCCGTGCCAGACGAACGGCGCCACACCGTCGAGCGGGCGCGGGGTGGACTGGAAGCCCTGCAGCGGGGTGCGGAACTGTCCCTCCCAGTCGACGAAATCCTCACGCCAGAGCCGGCGCAGCAGAGCGTAGTTCTCCAGCGCCAGCGGGATGCCCTGGCGGATGTCCTGGCCGAACCAGGGGTAGACCGGGCCGGTGTTGCCGCGGCCCAGGGTGAGGTCCACCCGGCCGTCGGCGATGTGCTGGAGCATCGCGAAGTCCTCGGCGATTTTCACCGGGTCACTGGTGGTGATCAGCGTGGTGGCGGTGGAGAGGATGATGCGCTCGGTTTTGGCCGCGATGTAGCCGAGCATCGTGGTCGGCGACGAGGGTACGAACGGCGGGTTGTGGTGCTCGCCGGTGGCGAAGACGTCCAGCCCCACCTCTTCGACCTTCTGCGCGATGGTGAGCATGGCCTTGATGCGGGCGTGCTCCGTCGGCGTCTGACCCGTGGTGGGATCGGTGGTCAGGTCCCCGACCGTGAAGATTCCGAACTGCATTTCCAGCCTCCAAAACTCAATGCGTCTGCATGTATATAGGTGTCAACGGCGGATGGCCCGATCCTATTCCCGACCCGGCGTCGCGCGTGGAGGAAGGGCTGTCCTGACGGCCCGTCGGGTCAGTCCGCCACGGCGAATCGGGTCAGGGTGTGCTGGATCGCGACGGCCGCCGCTCCCCTGGCCCAGGACGACGTGCCGCTGTCGTCGACGGTGATCTGCAGCGGCGTCACCTCGGCATCGCGGTCCCCGTGGGCCGCCGCCACGATCTCGTCCGCCACCACCTTCCACAGTCCGATGCCCTCGCCGGAGAGCACGACGGTGTCGACCATCGCGATGTTGGCGATCAGGGCCACCAGGCGGCCGAGGGCGCGTCCGGAGGCCTGGACGACGGACAGTGCGGCGGGCACTCCCGCCGCGGCCAGCGCGAGCGCCTCGTCGTACTCCACCGCCCGGCCCAGGGTGTCGCTCACCTGCGCCCGGATGCTGCCCTGGGTGAGCATGGCGTCCGAGCAGCCCCGGTGTCCGCTGCCGCAGAGCGGCCCGTTCGCATCCAACGGCACGTGTCCGCCGAGGCCGAGGCCGGAGTCCCGGGTGCTGATCACCCGGTCGTCGACCACGAGCCCGTAACCCACGCCGACGCCGATCGTGAGCACGGCGAAGCTGGCGGTGCCCCGGCCCGCACCGAACCACTGTTCGGCGGCGGCCAGCCCCACCACGTCATTCTCGACCAGCACCGGGACGCCGAGGCCGGCTTCCAGCGCGGAGGCCAGGTCCACGTCACGCCAGGCAAGGAACGGCGCCCGGGCGACGACCCGGGAGCCGATGACCTGGCCGCCGACAGTCACCCCGAGTGCCGTGATCGGCGCACCGTTGGCGAGTTCGAGCACCAGAGAGCGCAGCTGCCGCACCACCCCGGCCACGTCAGTGCCGTCGAGCCGGCGGTGGGCCGAGGAGAGCTCGTTCACGCGCAGGTCGGTGAGCACGCCGAAGGCGCTGTCGCCGGTGAGCTTGACCCCGACGTAGCGGCGACCCTCCAGGCGCACATCCAGCGGCTTGGTGGGGCGGCCGACCCCGCTGATCAGGGTGTCGCTGACCTCCACAAGCAGGCCGCTGTCGAACAACGGCTTGCTCAGCCGGGTGAGACTCGCCGGGGACAGTCCGAGGCGGCGCCCCAGGTCGCTGCGCGAGATCGGGCCGTGCATGAGAACGGCACGCGCGAGGCCCATCGAGGAGTCACCGATCGATGGCGCGGCCCCGGTACTGCCGTACATCGCGGTCGCCCTTTCCTGGCCCCCGAATCGGGTTGGCTCTCATCTTGACATAGCCGCCCCGCCGGCGCACCGACTGGCGCACCACCCCACGGCACCCCCGCAGTGGTGCCGCCCGAACACCGGACGCTACATTGGACGGACGACTTTTTTCTGCAGCTAAACCAATTCGCGTGACACCGGATCGCCCGCGCTCGCCCGCGCCGGCCCCGGCCAGGGAGGACCCCGTGACCAATCTGCACAGCCGCTCCGCCGGCACCGACCCCGCCGACACCCAGGACGGCCCGCACACCGCGGCGCCGTGGTGGACCACGGCCGTGGTGTACCAGGTCTATCCGCGCAGCTTCGCGGACTCCAACGGCGACGGCGTCGGCGACCTCGGCGGGGTGCGCGGCAAGCTCGGTTACCTCGCCGAGCTCGGCGTGGACGCGATCTGGCTCTCGCCGGTCTACCCGTCCCCACAGCACGACAACGGCTACGACATCCGCGACTACCAGGACATCGACCCGGTGTTCGGCAGTCTGGCCGAATTCGACCTGCTGCTGGCCGAGGCCCACGAGCTCGGCATCAAGATCGTGATGGACCTGGTGGTCAACCACACCAGCGACGAGCACCCGTGGTTCGTCGAATCGCGCTCGTCGATCGACAACCCCAAGCGCGACTGGTACTGGTGGCGCCGGCCCGGCGCGGCCGGCGCCGAGCCGAACGGCTGGGGCAGCGCTTTCAGCGGCCCGGCCTGGACCCTGGATGAGACCACCGGTGAGTACTACCTGCACCTGTTCGCCACGCAGCAGCCCGACCTCAACTGGGAGAACCCCGAGGTGCGCCAGGCGGTCTACTCGATGATGAACTGGTGGCTGGACCGCGGCGTGGACGGGTTCCGGATGGACGTGATCAACTTCATCGCCAAGCAGGTGGAGCTGGTGAGCGGGCCGGCCGCGGCGACCGGGGGTGGTTCGCCGATGGGCGCGCAGATCCACGAGTACCTGCAGGAGATGCACCGGGCGGTGTTCGCCGGCCGCACCGGAGAGCACCTGACCGTGGGCGAGATGCCCGGTGTGAGCATTGAGGATGCCGTGCTGTTCACGGATGCGGCCCGCGCCGAGGTCGACATGATCTTCCAGTTCGAGCATGTCTCGCTCGACCAGGGCACGCACAAGTTCGACCCGCTGCCGCGCAGCCTGGTGCCGCTGAAGCAGAGCCTGGCCCGCTGGCAGGTCGGCCTGGCGGAGACCGGCTGGAACAGCCTCTACCTGAACAACCACGACCAGCCGCGGCTGGTGTCGCGGTTCGGCAACGACACCGAGTTCCGGTACGAGTCGGCCACCCTGTGGGCGCTGGTGCTGCACCTGCACCGCGGCACGCCCTACATCTACCAGGGCGATGAGATCGGCATGACGAACGTGACGTTCGACACCATCGACCACTACCGGGACATCGAGTCACTCAACCACTACCGGGAGGCCGTGGAGCAGTTCGACCAGTCGCCGGCGAGTGTGCTGGCCGGGGTGCACGCCATGGGGCGGGACAACGCGCGCACACCGATGCAGTGGGACGACTCGGCCCACGCCGGGTTCAGCACCGGAACGCCGTGGCTCGCGGCCAACCCGAATTTTCCGCGCATCAACGTGGCGACCGACCGGGCAGCCGCGCGCAGCGTGTTCGCGTTCTACCAGCGGCTGATCCAGCTGCGGCACACCGATCCGGTGGTGGCGCTCGGAGCGTTCGAGCTGATCGAACCCGACCACGAGCAGCTGTACGCGTTCACCCGCATCCTGAACGGCGTGACGTTGCTGGTGCTGGCGAACGTGTCGGATGCGCCGCTGACGGTGCAGGGCGAATGGCTGCCGGATGACATCTCCGGTGCCGAGCTGCTGCTGGGCAACTATCCCGGTGACGGTTCCGCGGCTCTCCGGCCGTGGGAGGCCCGCCTGTATCGGCTCTAGCGGCATCCGCTCGCTTCTATTGCCGAAGGGGACTTCTGCGTCCGGCGTACCGGACGCAGAAGTCCCCTTGGTGAACAGTTGCGCGGCTACTTGCCCTTGAGCGAGCGCTCCTCGCGTTCGATCTCCTCGCGGCGGGTCGCGTCGACGATGAGCTTGGCGTTGATGCCCACCAGGGAGTGGCGGCGACCGTAGGCGAAGTAGACGACGAAGCCGAGGGCCAGCCAGACCGCGAAACGCGCCCAGGTGAGGGTGGTGAGGTTCAGCATCAGCCAGAAGCAGAGCACTGCCGAGAGGATCGGCAGGAACGGCGACAGCGGCACCTTGAACGAGCGCTTGAGGTCGGGCCGCTTCTTGCGCAGCACCACGACGGCGATGCTCACGAGCACGAACGCCGACAGGGTGCCGATGTTGATCATCTCTTCGAGCACACCCACGTCGGTGAGTCCGGCGATCAGCGCGACCGCCGCGCCGGTGATGATCTGGATGCGCACCGGCGTGCGGCGCTTTTCCGAGGTGACGCTGAGCCAACGCGGCAGCAGGCCGTCGCGGCTCATGGCGAACAGCACCCGCGAGAGCCCGAGCAGCAGCACCATGATCACCGTGGTGAGGCCGGCCAGGATGCCGATGGAGATGACCTGGGCGGCCCAGCCGGCGCCCACGGCGATGAAGGCGGTGGCCAGCGACGCGTTGGGGTCATCGGCGAGCACGGTGTACGGCACCATGCCGGTGAGTACGAGGCTGACACCGACATAGAGCACGGTGACGATGGCCAGGCCGGCGAAGATGCCGCGCGGCAGGGTCTTCTGCGGGTTCTTGACCTCTTCGGCGCTGGTGGCAACCACGTCAAAGCCGATGAAGGCGAAGAACACCAGGGAGGCGCCGGCGAGCAGGCCGAAGATGCCGTACTGCGCCGGGGCGGCGCCGGTCATGAACGAGAACAGCGACTGGGTCCAGACGTCGCTGCCGACGCCATCCGTGGTGGGCACCGACTCGGGGATGAACGGCGAGTAGTTGGCCGGGTTGATGAAGAACGCGCCGACGACGATGACGAAGAGCACGATCGCCACCTTGATGATGGTGAACACGCTGGCGACGCGGGCGGAGAGCTGGGTGCCCAGCACCAACAGCGTGGTGAAGACGGCAACGATCACGAACGCGCCCCAGCTCACGTCGAGCCCGATCACGTTGATGGTGGCGGGGATGTCCCAGTTCCAGAGGGCGAAGACGTTACTGAGGTAGATGCCCCAGTACTTGGCGATCACTGCCGCGGCGGTGAGCATCTCCAGGATCAGGTCCCAGCCGATGATCCAGGCCAACAACTCGCCCAGGGTGGCGTAGGTGAAGGTGTACGCGGAGCCGGCCACGGGCACGGCGGAGGCGAACTCGGCGTAACACATGATCGCGAGGGCGCAGGTGACGGCGGCGAGCACGAAGGCGAGCGTCACGGATGGTCCGGCGTAGCTGCCGGCGGCCTTGGCACCGACCGAGAAGATACCGGCGCCGACGGCGACCGCGACTCCCATGATCATCAGGTCCCAGGTGCCGAGGGTGCGTTTAAGGCTGTGCCCCTTTTCCAGGGAATCCTCGATCGATGACTCGATGCTCTTCGTGCGCCAGAGACTCATGGGGGTGTCCATTCCGTGTAAAGCTCAAGTTTAGGGCGACACGTCCACCAGTGGCAGACCAAAAGTCCCAACCCGGCGCTGCAGAGCCCTGCCGGCCGGGCCGGGCCCGGCAAGCGATACCGATTCGGGTGCCGGTGCAACCTCAATGTTTCGTGAGCTTCCCTGCAGGCGCGCCGGCTCGTGGCTACCGTGGAATGGTCGTCCGGTTCACCCGGCCGGCGAACACGATCGTGAACACCGATGACAGGGAGAGAACCATGACGACCACCGAGCTTTCCGGCAAGCGCATCGCTTTTCTACTCACCGATGGCTACGAAGACAGCGAACTGTCCAGCCCCTGGCAGGCCGTGACGGATGCCGGCGCCACCGCCGTGCTGGTATCCCCCGCCACCGAAAGCGTCACGGGCAAGAAGGGCCACTCGCAGTACGTCGACCTGGCCGTCGCCGAGGCCAACGCCGACGACTTCGACGCTCTCGTGCTGCCCGGCGGCGTCGTCAATGCCGATCACCTGCGCATGGACGAGGACGCGGTCTCCTTCACCCGGGACTTCTTCGCCGCGCACAAGCCGGTGTCGGCGATCTGCCACGCCGCCTGGATCCTGATCGAGGCCGGCGTGGTGGAGGGGCGCACGCTCACCTCGTATCCGAGCCTGAAGACCGACCTGCAGAACGCCGGGGCCACCTGGGTCGATGAGGAAGTGGTGGTGGACCAGGGCATGGTCTCCAGCCGCACCCCAGCCGACCTGCCGGCGTTCAACGCCAAGGTGATCGAAGAGGCGCGCGAAGGCACCCACGCGGGGCAGACGCTGTAGCCCTCACCCCGGCCGGTCACTCCGCGGGCGGGTGGGCGGCGGGTAGCTCGAGCACGGCTTCGGCGGCCTGCTCGAGTGCCCGGCCGTACGCCGCGCCGTGTCCGGCCGCGTGCACGGCCAGCGGATGCAGCTGGTGCAGCGGCGTACGCGCCCGCCAGCCCGGCACCAGCCGCGATGCCGACTCGTAGCCCGCGGTGATCTCCTCGAGGTACGGGCAGCCGAACAGGGCGAGCATCGCCAGGTCGGTTTCGCGGTGGCCGCCGTGCGCGGCCGGGTCGATCAGCACGACCCCGTCGGCGGACCACAACACGTTGCCGGTCCACAGGTCGCCGTGTATCCGGGCCGGCGGGGCGCCGTCATCGAAGTCGCCGGCCTCGATGCGCGCGCAGGCCGCGTGCACGGCCTCGGCCTGCCGGGCCGTGATCCCGCCCACGTCGACGGCGATATCCAGGTACGGCAGCACCCGGTAGCGGGCGTAGAACACTCCCCAGTCGCTCTCGTAAGCGCTGGGGAGGCTCCGATTACCGATGAACAACGGGCCGCTCCAGTTGTCGGGTGGGGCACCGAACGCCGCGGCGCCGGCCGAGTGGGTCACCGACAGCTCCGCGCCGAACGCTCGCGCGGCCGGCCGGCTGGGTGGCACCTCGTCGATGGTCTCCAGCACGATGTGCCCGGGCTCGAGGTCGAGCACCTGGGCGGTGCGCACTCCCCCGGGTATCGCCAGCCAAGCCAGGCCGGCGGCCTCGGCCTCGAAGAAGCCGGAGGGGGCACCGTGGTGCCGCTTGTCGAAGCCCCGCGGGTCGCCGCCGGGTGAGCTGACGAAGTCATTCATCCCTCCACTCTTACCGCTTGCCCCGTCCGGCGCTACGGGGAGACCGGTGCGTCAAGGATTGCTTGACAGAACTTCGCTGTCAATGCATCCTTGACACATGAACACAAAGAGTTCCCTTTCCCGCCCGCGCTGGTATGCCGCGGCCGTGGTCGGCGGAGTGGTGGCGATCGCCGCACTCTCCACCGCGGCCATCCTCGTCGACCACGACCCGGCCGACTCCGTCTTGGGCTTCCTCACCGGAATGCTCAGCGTTCTGCTGGTCACCGTCATCCTGTGGACCGAGATCGGCCGCCAGAGGGTGGCCAGGCTGCGCGACACCGTGGCACTCGACAACCTGGAACCGCTGCGCGACGCGACCGACGCCGACAGCGCGGGACAGCGGCTTGCCCACCGTCGTGACCAGCGGACGGACGAGCGATGACGGCGCCGACACCCGAACATTCACCGACGTCGCTGACGGCCGCAGAGGCCGCCGCGGTGCGCGACGCGGTCGCCGAAGCGGTGCTCGGCAGCCCGACCGGTCTCCGCGCCGACCTCGAGAGCGACCCGGATGCGTACCTCCGTCTGGTCGGTGCCAGCCGCACCGCCGCGGAGGAAACCAGCCGATTGCTGCGGGACTCGATCAACGGCGCGCGGGCCGCCGGGCACAGCTGGGACGCCCTGGGCCGGGTGCTCGGGGTAAGCCGGCAGGCCGCCCAGCAGCGATTCTCCTCGGCGAGCCAAACAGGCTCCGCCGGCCCGGCCACGGCCG
This sequence comes from Cryobacterium sp. TMT4-31, assembly GCF_004403385.1. Classification (NCBI taxonomy): domain Bacteria; kingdom Bacillati; phylum Actinomycetota; class Actinomycetes; order Micrococcales; family Microbacteriaceae; genus Cryobacterium; species Cryobacterium sp. TMT4-31. Next base: position 233,865 of record NZ_SOGI01000074.1, on the reverse strand, counting down.
CACACGACGGCGAGCCCGGGCATCCGCGCCGCAAGGTGCTCAGCCCGGTCACCGCGTTCGACGAGATGGCCATACTGGCGATCGAGGGCCGCCGCGGCTGGCACGTCGTGGATTACGGCACGCTGTACCACGTGCTGGAGGCCTCGGACCGGCAGTGGGAGCACCGCCGGCTGCTGTGGACACCGGGAAACGCGGCTCGACGACACCTCGAGGCCGAGGGCTGGCGCCTGGTGGGCGAGACGACGTTCCCGTGGGGTTATTACACCCGGGCACTGGACTCGGCGGCCGAGCCGGCCTGACAGCGGCCGCCTGACGGCATCCGGGGTACACAAAACGGGCCGCCACCTCAAGGGTGACGGCCCGTTTCGAAGAAGATCGCGTTATCAGCGAACCATTCGGCTACTACCTAGCGGCGCAGGCCGAGACGCTCGATGAGCGAGCGGTAGCGGCTGATGTCCACGTCGGACAGGTAGCCGAGCAGACGGCGACGCTGACCAACCAGGAGGAGCAGGCCACGACGCGAGTGGTGGTCGTGCTTGTGCTCTTTGAGGTGTTCCGTGAGGTCAAGAATGCGCTGCGTGAGCATTGCAATCTGGACTTCGGGGGAACCCGTGTCGCCCGGGTGGGTAGCGTACTTTTCGATGATCGCCTTCTTAGCATTAGCTTCGAGTGCCATAGATGGGATCCCCTTTCTCTCACTGCGCGGTGCTCGGGGCAGAATGCCTGAGCTCTCTTTATCCGCGGCCGTTGAACGGCAACCTCAAGATCTTAGCAGAGTTCGGCCAACCCGTTCGGATCGGGGTTCCCCTCCCCGGCGGGAGCGCGGGCGTGACACCGGACACACCGGTTCGTTCGGGCACGGGGTGCACCACGTCGGGCTCACACTCGCCGATGATTGAATGGTCCCCCGCACGGGGGCCGAGTTACACCAGCACCAACCCGCACGACACGAGGAGCACCCATGGAATCGACCGGCCCGGACTCGACCACCCTGGACTCAGCTGCACCAGACTCGGCCGCACTGGACTCGACCGCACTGAATACGGGCCGCCCGGCCACGAACGGCGACATCACCCTCTCGCTCACCGCGACGCCGGTGCTCAGCTATGCCCTGGCGCACAATCGCATCAACGTGGTCGGCCGGGTGGGCGTCGACAACCGTGGGCCCGCCGTGCGGGAGGCCGTGCTGCGGCTCGAGGTGCTCAGCGCCGGCGACACCCTCGGCACCGCCCGTGATCTGCTCGTGGACCTCGCCGCTGAGCGCACCTTGACCTTTACGGATGTCTCCCTGACCGTCGACCCCACCGCGATGCTGCTCATCGAGGAGCAGCGCCCGGCCGAGATCCGGGCCAGCCTGCTCGTGGCCGGCGTCGTCGTCGCCGAGGCGGGCGAGCCCATCCAGCTGCTCGCCGCCCAGCAGTGGATCGCCCAGCCGGTGGACCTGGCGCTGGAGATGCTCTCGGCGCACGTGCTGCCCAACCACCCCGAGATCGCCACCCTGCTCGCCGAGGCGGCTGCCGCGCTCGAGGCCCGCACCGGGTCGGCGGCCATGCCCGGCTACCAGTCGGGCCCGGACAGGGTCGACCAGGTGGTCGAGGCGGTGTTCGTGGCCATGCGGTCCCGCACCATCCGCTACGCCACCCCGCCGGCCAGCTGGTCCGACGACGGACAGAAGGTGCGCACGCCCGGCGAGGTGCTGGGCACCACGACCGGCGAGGGCACGTCGGATGGCGTCGGCACCTGCCTCGACACCGTCGTGGTGATGGCCGCCGCCCTCGAGCAGGCCGGGTTGCATCCGCTGCTCTGGGTGGTCGCCGGGCACGCCTTCCTCGGCTACTGGCGCGAAGAGGAGACCCTCGGCGCGCCCGCGCTCACCGACGTGGCCGAGGTGATCAACCTCATCGATCTCGACCTGATCCGGCTCGTGGAGACCACCCAGGTCACCGACCGTGACACCGGCACTCCGGTCACCTTCGCCCAGGCCCAGCGCTCGCCGTATCTGGACTGGCTCGCGGACCTGGCCACCGTGATCGGAGTGGTCGACGTGGTGCAGTCGCGGCGCACCCACATCCTGCCGCTGCCGGCACGCACCGTGACCGCCGACGGCACCGTGGTCGTCACCGAATACCGGCCGGCAGGGGTCTCGCCCGGCGGGCCCGTCGTCGTCAACGAAACGGATGCGGACGCGAACGATGCGGCCGACGCGCCCACCGCAGTCGCCCCGTCCGGCCGCTCCTCGAGCACGCCGCCGCGTATCTCGCAGTGGAAGAACGCCCTGCTCGACCTGAGCTTGCGCAACCGACTGATCAACTTCACCGAACGCGGCGCCCTGGCCCTGACGGTGCCCGACCAGCACCTGGCCGGCGTCGAAGACCTCGTCACCGATGGTGCCGGGCTGACCCTGCTGCCCGCCGACCGGATGACGACGACCGACCGGGAGCGCGGCATCCGATTCGGCCGGGATCTGCCCGCCGACCAGCTCGCGGCCCTGCTCGCCGACAAAAAGGCCGTGTACGCCGACGTCACCGACGCCGCCTACGCCACCAAGCTGCGGGCGCTGGCCTACAAGGCCCGCACCGTGGTGCAGGAGACCGGCGCCAACAATCTCTACCTGGCCTTCGGCTCGCTGGTCTGGACCGCGAACGACCGGGAGCTCCGCAGCCCCCTGGTGCTCGTTCCGGTGGTGCTCGAACCGGCCGGCCGCGGCGGCGACTACCGGGTCCGGCTCGACGAGGCCGGGGCGTCCACGCCCAACTACTGCCTGCTCGAGAAGCTTCGGCAGCTGCACGGCCTCACGATCGACGGCCTGGCGACCCCGGCCGCCGACGCGACCGGAATCGACCTGGCCGCCGCGTTCCGCGCCACCCGCGAGGCGCTGCTGGCGGCCGGTTTGCCCTACCGGGTCGAGGAGACCCTCGACCTGTCGATCCTGCAGTTCGCCAAGTTCCGCCTCTGGAAGGACCTCGACGAGAACTGGCAGACCCTGGCCGAGAACTCCCTGGTGAGCCACCTCGTGCATACCCCCACCCAGCCGTTCGTCGACCCGGTGGCCCTGCCTGCGCCCGCCGACCTCGATGCTCTCGGCGCCGAGTGCCCGGTGCCCGGCGACTCGTCGCAGCTGGCCGCCGTGGCCGAGGCCATCGCCGAGCGCACCTTCGTGCTCGAGGGCCCACCCGGCACCGGCAAGTCGCAGACCATCACCAACCTCCTCACCCGCGCGGTCTATGAGGGAAAAAAGGTGCTGTTCGTCGCGGAAAAACGCGCGGCCCTGCAGGTGGTGCAGGCCCGGCTGAACGAGGTGGGCATGGGCCCGTTCGCGCTCGACCTGCACGACAAGGCCAGCAAGCCCGCCACGGTGCGAGCCCAAATCCGGCAGGCTCTCGAACACGAGGTGACGGTGGACGGCCAGGGGCTGAAGAACGACCTCGACGTGCTCGGCACCGCCCGGCGCAGCCTGGCCAGGTACACCGATAGGTTGCACGAACAGAACGGCGCCGGCCTGTCCTTCTACTCCGCCCGCACCGCACAGCTCACCGCCGACGTCGACGTGCGGGCCCTGCCCGTGCCGGCCGACCTGCCCGCGCGCATCACGGCCGACGAGCTCGACGAGCTGCGGCGGATGCTGCGGGATCTGCCCGATGTGACCGATCCGGCCCGGCCGCGGCCGCAGCATCCGTGGGCGTTCATCACCACGCCGCCCGCCGGCCCCCTCGACCTGGCGACCGTTGCCCGCGCCGCGCTGGAGCTCGACGAAGCCCTGGCCGCGCTCCCCCGCGCCGACGAGACGGCCGGCTCTGGCGCCGCGGCGAGCGTCGTGGCCGCCGCGGCGAGCCCTACCGAATTCGTCACGTTGAGCAGTCTCGCCGCCGCCGACCGGGTGCCGCTGGTCACCCTGGACGGCACCCGCTCCCCGGATTGGGCCACGGCCGCGGCCGCCGCCGAACAGGCCACCGGCACCTTTGTGCAGGCCGAACACCCGGCACTGACCGTGCTCGAACCCGGCGCACTGCGGCTGGACGCCGCGGCCCTGCACCGGGACGCGCAGGCGGCGGATGCCTCGAGCTTCTTCGGCCGTCGCGGCCGACGGAAGGCCGTGCTCGCGCGGCTGGCCGCGGAGATGCGGCCAGGGGCAAAGCTGCCCCTCGGCTCCCTCACCACCGTCACCGGCCAGCTCGCCGACAGCCAGGCCCGGCTGCACGCCCTGCGCGGCCTGGTGCGGGCCGTGGATGGCGTGAGCATCGCGGATGATTGGAACCCCCTGGTCGGCTCCGCGCCGGTTGCTCCGGCGCAGACCGGGCAGACTACGCAGACCGGCCCGACCGGCCGCGACGAGCTCGCCGCCCGCCTGGCCTGGCTGCGCTGGGCCGGTGGTGTCGTCGCATCCGAGCACCGCGACCTCAGCGTTGACTTCGTGGCCGCCCTGCGCGGTTACCTCGACGCCAGCACCGAACCGGATGCCGCACTCGCCACCGCACTGAACCGTGCGCTTCTCGCCCTGCAGGCCGTGATGACGGCCACCGGCGCCGGACCGGCCGCCATGGCAGGCTGGGCCGCGGACGGCGGCCTCGTCGCCGTCTGGTCCCGCGGCCGCGAGGAACGGGACGCCCAGGCACCGGGACTGCCCACCCTCACCCGGTGGATCGCCCTGCTCGAGCACCTCGAACCGCTGGCCCGGCTCGGGCTCCCGGCTGCGCACACCGCTGTGCTCCGCGGCGAGGTCGACGCCGACGACGCCGGTCTGGCGTTCGAGAAGGGGCTCGCCACGGCATCCGTCGCCGAACGCGGCTCGGCCACCACCCTGGACCAGTTCGACGCCGCCGCCCAGAACCGGTCGATCACCCGCTTCACCACGTCATCCGGTGCGGTGCGCCGGCACCTGCCCACCTTCATCCCGTACAGCGTCTTGCGGCGGCGCACCATCGGCGCGACCCCGGACGCCGCCGGCGACTCCGGGAACCCGGGCACCGAGACGGCGGCCCGGCTCGGCCTGCTCAAAAGGCAGCTGGACCGGCAGCGCGGCGGCATGGGAGTGCGTGAGCTCATGCACGAGTTCGGCGACCTGATCACCGACATCCTGCCGTGCATGCTGATGAGCCCGGAGTCGGTGGCCAGGTTCTTCCCCGCCCAGGCGGGCCTGTTCGACATCGTGGTCTTCGACGAGGCTTCCCAGGTGCGGGTGTCCGACGCCGTCGGCGCCATGGGGAGGGCCCGGTCGGTGGTCGTCGTGGGTGACAGCAAGCAGATGCCGCCCACCTCGTTCGCGGAGTCGACCATCGGCTCCGGCGAGGAGGACGGCGACACCCTCGAGTTCGTGCGCGACGAGGAGTCGATCCTGTCGGAGTGCGTGCAGGCGCAGGTACCCAGCAAGTGGCTGTCCTGGCACTATCGCAGCCAGGACGAGTCGCTGATCGCCTTCAGCAACCGCGCGTACTACCGTGACCGGTTGTCCTCGTTCCCGGCTCCGCACCACGGTGCGGGCACGGATGCCGGCTCCGGCTCCGGCCCCGGCCCCGGCTCCGGCTCCGGCTCCGGCTCCGGCTCCGGCTCCGGCTCCGCGGGCTACGGTGTGAGCCTCCGCCGGGTCGACGGTCAGTTCCTCCGCAGCGGTAAGGGCAAGTCGCTGCGCACCAACCCGGTCGAGGCCCAGGCCATCGTCGCCGAGATCCTGGCCAGGTTCGCCGCCGAGCCCGAAGAGACCCCGTCCATCGGCGTGATCACCTTCAACGTGCAGCAGCGGGCCCTCATCGAGGGCAGCCTCCGCGACAGCGGCGATGAGCGCATCGTGCACGCCCTCGACACCGACACCGACGGCCTGTTCGTCAAGAACCTGGAGAACGTGCAGGGTGACGAGCGCGACACCATCCTGTTCTCCACGGCGTTCAGCGCGGATGCCTCGGGCCGGCTGCCGCTCAACTTCGGCCCGCTCAACCTGCCCGGCGGCGAACGGCGCCTGAACGTGGCGATCACCCGGGCCCGGCGCCAGGTGATCGTGTTCAGCAGCTTCGCGCCCGCCGACCTGCGCGCCGAAGAGACCATCTCGGCCGGGGTGAAAGACCTGCGGGCCTACCTGGACCTGGCCGCCGGCGGCGCCGACGGGCTCGCCACCCCGCTGCGCCAGTCCGGGGCGTTGGACCGGCACCGGGAGGAGATCGCCGAGGCCCTGCGCGAGCGCGGCTTCGCGGTGCAGGCGGACGTGGGGCTGTCCGACTTCCGGGTGGACCTCAGTGTGGCCACGACCGGGGCGCCCGGGCATCCGGTGATGGCCGTGCTGCTCGACGGCCCCACCTGGGCCGCCCGCCGCACGGTCTCGGACCGGGACGGCCTGCCCGTCGAGGTGCTCTCCAGGCTGATGGGCTGGCCGGCCGTGGAGCGGGTGTGGTTGCCCGAGTGGCTGGGCGACCGCGACGCGGTGCTGGATCGTCTCGCCGAGAAACTCGACGCTCTCGACGCCGCCCGCCAGGCGCACGAGGCCGCCGCCCTGGCGTAGCCGAGCCCTGCCCTCCCCCGCGGCACGTCTAAGCTCTCGCGGCACGTCTTTGTGCCGCCGGCACCCGTTCTAACGCGGGCCGCCGAGCACAACACGGGCCGCGGGGAGCAACACGGGCCGCGACAATAGTGCGCTCAGAGCACGGAGAACCCGGCGGGCAGCGGGGCACGGCCGGTGGCGGCGCGCAACAGGGGTGCGGACAGGCCCTTGTGGGCGGCCAGGTCGGCGAGCACGTGCAGGGTCGCGGCGGCGGCGGGCTCGGGCACGGTCTGGTCGGCGGCGGGTACTCCCTGGCTCTGCAGCAGGTCGCTCGTGTGCACGGTGAGTTCCAGGGTGCGCGACGGCAGGTACTCGGCGATGCGGATGCGCCCGGCCGGCGTATCCGCCGGCTCGGAGCCGTCGAGGGTGGCCACCCGGGCCAGCACCCTGGCGGCGAGCTCCGCGACCGCGACCGCGGGCTGGGCGCCGAGGGTGGCGGCGGTCTCCCGACCGCGTTGCGCGATCAGCTCGGGTGTTCCCGCGGCGAGCGCGCGCTCGAAGTAGGCCGCCGGCGTTGTCACCTCGATCGGGGCGGCGACGCCGACGGCATCCTCCTCTGCCGCGAGGTCGAGGTAGGCCTCAATGGTGGACAGGGCCCGGCTGGTGTGCCCGACGAGGTCGCGCACACTCCACTCGCCCAGGCCCAACTGCCCCCAGACCTCGTCATCCCCGGCGGCGCGCTCGGCGATGCCTGCGGTGACCGCCACGAACCACCTCGCGGCCGAATCGAAAGCGAAAACCGTGTCTGACCAGTCCCTGGGAGTCTCACTCATGCCCACAGAGTAGCCGCACCGTGCCCGCTCGTGCAGAACGCGCCGGGCTAGAACACTCGCGCCGCGATCTCGGCCGGCGCCGCCAGCAGCGCCTCGATCTCGTCGTCGAGCCGCACCAGGGTCAGTGACGCCCCAGCCATGTCGAGGGAGGTGCAGTATTCACCCACGTAGCTGCGTCCCACCGTGATGCCCAGTTCGGTGAGCCGCTCGTGCGCCCGCCCGAACAGGATGTAGAGCTCGCTGATCGGGGTTCCACCGAGCCCGTTGATCATCAGGGCCACCCTGTCGCCGGCCACATAGGGCAGGTCCTTCACGACGGCATCCAGCATCTCGTCGGTCATCTCGTTGGCCGTGGTGAGCTTGGCCCGCCGCCGGCCGGGTTCACCGTGGATGCCCACACCCACCTCGATCTCATCGTCGCCGAGCTCGAACAGCGGTGATCCCTTCGCCGGCGGGGTGCAGGAGGTGAGGGCGATCCCCATGGTGCGGGTGACGCTGTCGACCTTCTCCCCGATCCGGACCAGCTCGTCCAGGTCCGCGCCCTGCTCGGCGGCGGCGCCGACGGCTTTCATCACGAAGAAGTTGCCCGCCACCCCGCGCCGGCCCACGGTGTAGGTGGAGTCCTGCACGGCGACGTCATCGTCGATGAACAGGGTCTTCACGTTGACACCGTCGGCGGCGCTGAGCTCCTGCGCCATTTCGAAGGCCATCCGATCGCCCGTGTAGTTGTTCACCAGCAACAGCACACCCTTAGGAGAGGCCAGCAGCTTGGTGGTCTCGTACACGTAGTCCATCGGCGGTGCAGAGAACACGTCGCCGGGGCAGGCCGCGTCGAGCATGCCCTTGCCGACCGTCATCACGTGCGCCGGTTCGTGCCCGGAGCCCGAGCCCTGGATGATCGACACCCTGTCGGGGTTCGGGCTGTCGGCTCGCATGATCAGGTTGTACGCGGGCACATACTTCAGTGTGTCGGGGTTGGCCAGCGCGATGCCCTTGAGCATCTCCGGAACGTACTGCTTCGGATCATTGACGAATTTCTTCATGGCTCCCTCTCTGGGCGGTGCTCGGTCGGTCGTGTGCTCGGTCGGTGCGTGTGCCTTTCGGATACGGGTGCGTGTGCGTGTGCGGTGCGACGCTCAGTCCGTGTGACTGGATGGCCGTTCCGCGTCGTTCGGGGTGCCGGCGGATGAACCCACCCGGGCATCCCACTCGGCGCTCAGCCGCTCGAGGATCACGGCCACCGCCACCGCGCCGGGGTCCGGCGAGCCGATGCTCCGCTCCCCCGTGTAGCTGGCCCGGCCCCGACGGGCCTGCATCATGGCGGTCTGGTCGGAGGCTTGCCGGGCGACCGCGGCCATGCGGTGCAGGGTGGCGGGCGCGTCGGTGCCGGCCGTGACCTCCTCCTCGAGGGCATCCGTCATCGGCACGAGAGCGTCGAGCAGGGTCTTGTCGCCCACGTCGGAATTGCCGCGCGACTTGATGCCGGCGATTGCGCTGCGCAGCATCGCGACGGCGTCGCCGCCGCGCACCTCGTCCCTGCCCTTGACCGCGAGGGACGCCCGCAGGAACGCGGTTCCCCAGAGCGGCCCGGAGGTCCCGCCGATCCGCCCGGAGATGACCATGCCCACCTTCTGCAGGAACGCGCTCGGGCTGCTGCGGTCGTACTCGTCCCAGTCGGCGAGGACGATTTCGAAGCCCCTGGCGAGCGAATAGCCGAAGTCACCGTCGCCGACGACGGCGTCGAGGTCGCCGAACTCCTTCTCGTTGTCGACCGCCGTCTGGGCGATGCTGTGCACGACGAATTCGGTGTCGGCCAGGCTGGTCATGGGGTCTCGCTTCCTGTTCTTGAGGTGCCGGGCAGGGTGAGGATCGTGACGAGGTCCGCCAGCCGCAGATACGGGCCGGGGTGGATGCCGGCCGGGTCGGCCAGGATCTCGGCGGCGGGCCCGGCGGGGTCACCGAGGGACGAGACCACGAGGGCGGCGCCGTCGAAGTCCTCGTCGGCCGTGTAGCTGCTCACGGTCACAACGGTCGCAAGCCCGGCGGCGAGCGCGGCCCGCAGCCCGTTCTCGCTGTCCTCGATCACCAGCGTTTCGCTCGGGTCGACGCCCAGCGCACGCAGGGCATACAGGTAGATATCGGGCGCGGGCTTTTTTGCCGGAACGATGTCGCCCGCGAAGACGTGGAACCCCGCAGCGAGGTCGGGCCCCACCGCGTGGGTGAGCACCGCCCGCACCGACGCCTCGGCCGAGGTCGAGGCCACGGCGAGGGTCCAGCCCGCCGCGGCGGCTTCCTCGGCGAGGCGACGGATGCCGGGCCGGGCCGGCAGCACCCCCGCGGCCACGCGTTCGGTGTAGATCGCGGTCTTGCGATGGTGCCAGGCCAGGATGGTCTCGTCCCAGGCCGCCGGGTCCTCTGGCAGACCCAGCTGCCGGGCGACGTCCGGGGTGAGGATGCTCCGCATCCGTTCCTTTCCCCCGCCGATCCTCACCTTCTCGGCGTAGTCGGCGTCACTCCAGTGCACGGGCACCCCGAACTCGTCGAAGGTCTGGTTGAACGCCGGCAGGTGGCCGTCCCGTTCGGTGTCGGCGAGCACCCCGTCGCAGTCGAAGATCAGTGCCGGCATCTCAGGCCTTCCCCGCGCTGCCGAACTGTTCGGCCAGTCCCCTGGTGAGGTTGACGATGTCGGTGCGCACCTTCGCGAACAGCGACGGTGGGTCCCACTTGTCGCGCGCCTGGGCATCCGTGAGGAAGGAGAGGTTGGATTTCATGTAGGTGATCTTCAGTGCCGTGGAGATATTCACCTTGGCGCAGCCCCGAGCGATGAGGTCGGTGAATTGGGCGTCGGTCATGCCGCTGCCGCCGTGCAGGGCGATCGGGATCGGGTGGGCGGCGACGAGGTCGCTCACCCGCTGGAAGTCGAGCACCGGTTCCCGCTTGTACACCCCGTGCGCGTTGCCGATCGCCGGCGCGAACACGTCCACGCCGGTGGCCTCGAGGAACCTGAGCGACACCGCGAGGCTCTGCCTGGCCGCTTCGGTGTCATTGCCCACACCGTCTTCGACGCCCGTGATGGACTCGATCTCGCCCTCCACGTGAGCGCCGAACGTGCGGGCCTGCCGCACCACCTCGATGGTCTGGCGCTGGTTCTCCTCCACCGGCAGGGTGGAGGCGTCGAACAACACCGAGTTCCAGCCGCGTTCGAGGCACTCGGTGATCACATCCCGGTCCGGGCAGTGGTCCAGGTGCAGCGCGACGGGCACGTCGATGCCGGCGGTCATCGCCGACCACATGGCGAAGAGTACGTCGGATCCGATGGACTTGACGGTCTTCACCGAGGTTTGCACGATCACCGGCGAGCGGGCTTCGACGGCCCCGGCCAGCACCGCCTCCATCGTGAGGTCGTTCACCACGTTGATCGCGGGAACGCCGTATTTCTCGGCGAACGCACGATCGACGATCTCCTTGAGAGTGCTCACGGCCATGTGCGCCTCGCTTCCTCGCGTGTTTGCTGGGGATCGTAGGCGTCAACACACCAACGGGCAATGGCGGACGTGACTGGATGCTGCAGCACCCCTCGCCGCACAGCCCTCCCGCGGCGGCGCGGCGCTCGCGCATAATTGTCGCTATGGACCCCGTCAGCACCATTGTCTGGATCGTCGTGTTCGTCCTGGTCACCGTCACGGTGACCGGCTTCTCCCGGCGGATCGGCTGGTCGGCGCCGTTCGTCCTGGTGGTCGTCGGCGCGGCCGCGTCGTTCCTGCCGTCGGTGCCACGCATCGAGCTCGAGCCGGAGTTGGTGCTCTACGGGCTGTTGCCCCCGCTGCTGTTCGCGGCGGCCATCCGCACGTCGATCGTGGACGTGCGGGCCCGGCGGGACGGCATCCTGCTGCTGTCGGTGGGCCTGGTGGCCTTCACCGTCGTGACAGTGGGGCTGACCGCGTGGCTGGTGGTGCCGGCGATTTCGCTCGCTGCCGCGTTCGCGTTCGGCGCCGTCGTGGCACCGACGGATGCCGTGGCGATCACGGCCATCGCCGGGCGGCTGGGCCTGCCGCGGCGGGTGGTCACGGTGCTCGAGGGTGAGAGCCTGCTCAACGACGCGACCGCGCTGGTGGCCCTCAACGCGGCGATCGCGGCCATCCTGAGCACGGTGAGCCCGCTCTCGGTGACCGGCGACTTCGTCGTCGCTGTCGTCGGCGGTGTGGGCGTCGGGCTCGCCGTCGGGTTCGTGCTGGCCGTGATCCGTCGGCAGTTGCACGCGCCGGTGCTGGACACCAGCCTGTCGCTGGTGACGCCGTACCTGGCGTTCATCCTCGGCGAGCTGGTGCACGGTTCTGGGGTACTGGCGGTGGTGATCGCCGGCCTTTTCCTGGGCTACCGTGCGCCGGTGATCCAGTCGGCGGAGGCCCGCATCGCCGAGTCGATCAACTGGCGCACCATCCAGTTCCTGCTGGAGAACGCCGTGTTCCTGTTCATCGGCCTCAACCTGGCGTCGATTCTTGAGGGGGTGCGGCTCACCGGCACGGGGTTCTGGACCACGGTGTGGATCGCTCTGGTGATCCTCGCCGCCCTGCTCGTGTCGCGTTTCGTGTGGATGGCCATCACCACGTCGATCTATCGGTACGGACCGCGGCGGTTGCGGGAGCGCGGTTGGAGCTGGCGCACCGGGGTGGCCGTGTCGTTCGCGGGGATGCGCGGGGTGGTCACTCTCGCGGCGGTCTTTCTACTCCCCCCGGAGACACCCCAGCGCGAACTTCTGCAGCTGCTGGCCTTCGTGGTGGTGGTCGGCACCCTCCTGCAGGGGCTGGCGCTGCCGTGGATCATCCGCCGGTTGCGCCTGCCGCCGCCGGACCGGACCCAGGAGAGGATCGAGGCGCAGATGCTCCTGGCCGAGGCGCAGACCGCCGGCCTGGCCCGGCTCGACACCGAGGTGACCGACGCCGACGAGGACCGGGTGATCGGCCGGTTGCGCACCAACGCCGTGTTCCTCGCGGATGCGCTCGACAACCCGGCTCCGGATGAGGCGGAGCCGCTGCCGGCCGCGTACAACCGGCTGCGGCGGGCCATGATCGAGGCCGAGCGGGAGGCCGTGCTGGCCGCCCGGGCGGACGGCCGCTACCAGGAGCCGGCCATCCGCTCTGCGTTGGCCTTCATCGATGTGGAGGAGTCCGCGCTCAAAGCCGGGTCGCCCAAGCACCAGGAATGAGGTGGCGGCGCGCGGAGCACCATCGTGCTCGCGGCCAAACGGCCCGGGCGAGCGGCTAGGCCAGCTTGGCCTGCCCGGTGAGCGCCGGCGGCTCGTTCCAGGTCTTGACGATGGCCCAGCCGACGGCGGCGATGGGCACGGCGAGCACGGCACCGATGATGCCGGCCACGATGGTGCCGGCGGTCAAGGCGACGAGGATCACCAGCGGGTGCAGCTTGAGGGACTGTGCCATCACCACGGGCTGCAGGAAGTTGCCCTCGAGCTGGTTGACGACGATCACGATGCCCACCACGATCAACGCGATGACCCAGTCGGTGGCAACGAGCGCCACGAGAGCGGCCAGGATACCGGCCACTGTCGCACCGATCAGCGGGATGAAGGCCGTGAGGAACACGATGACCGCCAGCGGCAGTGCCAACGGCACCCCGAGCACGGCGAGGCCGATGCCGATCGCGGCGGCATCGACGAAGGCGATGATCGCCGTGCCGCGAACGTACCCGCCGAGCACCCGCACCGAGGTGGTGCCGATGCGGCGACCGCGCTGCAGGCGCTCGCCGCGGAACGGGCGCAGGAAGAACTTCCAGATGACGTCGCCGTCCTTGAGGAAGAAGAACAGGATCACGACGACGAGCACGGCGCCGGTGATGATCTCGGTCGCCACAGACACCCCGGCGAGGGCCCCGGAGCCGAACTGGCTGCTGGTGAGGAAGTCGATGCCCTGGTCGCGGAAGTCCTCGAGCTGGGCGGAGTCGAGGGCCAACGGCCCCTCGGTGAGGTAGGTGAACAGCTGGTCGATGCCGTCAGAGGCGCTCGTCACCAGCTCGCTCCACTGGTTCTCGACGGCGACGACGATCAGGGTCACGATTCCGCCGAACACGACGATGGCGGTCAGCAGGGTGACCCAGGTGGCCAGGATCGGCGACAACCCCCGGCGGCGCAGCCATCCGATGACCGGGCTCAGAGCGGATGCCAGGATGATCGCGATCAGCAGCGGGATCACCACGAGCTTCACCTGCACGAGGATGAAGATCACCACGGCGACGAGCGCCAGAGCGAGCAGGATCTGCCCGCTGCGGAGGCCCAGCCAGCCCAGCTTGTCGGTCAGCAAGGTGCGCAACGTCGTCGGACCGTCGGTTCGGGGCTCGGCCCTGCGGGCGCCGGTGTTGTCGGGAATTCGCATGTGACCACCCTAAACAAGGTTCCCCGACATAGCCCGGTAAAACGCGCGAGTTTGTGCACAGCCACAGGCGGATTTTGGGATTCGACACCCACACGATACACACGTTTTGCTCCACCGACACCCTTGAAATTCCCAGTGTGGTGGAGTGCCATGGAGGGTGTTCCGGCGCCCTGTGTTGCTGAGAGCGAACCACCGAGGAACACCACTGAGGATGCCGCGCCACAAGCGCGAACCGACCGGTTCAGGTGTCACGACAGGTATCAAGGAGGATACAAATAATGGCAGGAAACAGAGCAGTTGCTTACGAAGGTCCGGGCAAGGTCGACGTTATCGACATCGACTACCCCACCTTCGAGCTGAAGGACGGACCCGGCGTCAACCCGGCGAACATCGGCCGCCAGGTTCAGCACGGTGTCATCCTGAGAACCATCACCACCAACATCTGTGGCTCCGACCAGCACATGGTGCGCGGACGCACCACGGCTCCGATGGGTCTGGTCCTCGGCCACGAGATCACGGGCGAGGTAGTCGAAGTCGGCCGGGACGTCGAGTTCATCAAGGTCGGCGACATCGTGTCGGTCCCGTTCAATATCTCCTGCGGTCGCTGTCGCAACTGCAAGGAACGCAAGACCGGTGTCTGCCTGAACGTGAACCCGGACCGTCCGGGTAGTGCGTACGGGTATGTCGACATGGGTGGCTGGGTCGGCGGGCAGTCGCAGTACGTGCTGGTCCCGTACGCGGACTGGAACCTGTTGAAGTTCCCCGACCGGGAGCAGGCGCTGGAGAAGATCCTCGACCTCACCATGCTGTCGGACATCTTCCCGACCGGGTTCCACGGTGCCTTCACCGCCGGCATCGGCGTGGGCTCAACGGCCTACATCGCCGGCGCTGGACCGGTAGGACTCGCCGCGGCAGTCTCGGCGCAGCTGCTGGGTGCCGCCGTGGTGATCGTGGGTGACCTCAACCCCGAGCGCCTCGCACAGGCCCGCAGCTTCGGCTGTGAGACCGTTGACCTCACCAAGGGTGAGCCGCAGGATCAGATCGAACAGATCCTGGGGGTGCCGGAGGTGGATGCGGCGGTCGACGCCGTCGGATTCGAAGCGCACGGACACGGCAAGGATGCCGGAACTGAGAAGCCGGCAACCGTGCTGAACTCGCTGATGAGCATCACTGCGGCCGGCGGTGCGCTCGGTATTCCGGGGCTTTACGTCACGGGCGACCCGGGAGCTGCGACGGAAGCAGCCAAGGTGGGTTCGTTGTCGCTGAGCCTGGGTACCGGCTGGGCCAAGTCGCTGTCGTTCACCACCGGGCAGTGCCCGGTGATGAAGTACAACCGGCAGCTGATGATGGCGATCCTGCACGACCGCGTGCAGATCGCCAAGGCCGTGCACGCACAGCCGATCAGCCTCGAGGATGCCCCGCGCGGGTATGCCGAGTTCGATGCGGGTGCGGCGACGAAGTACGTGCTCAACCCGAACGGCTATCTCAAGGACTGAGATCTCAGACCTGACTGGCCTGTAGGCAGCATCCGGGACCGGGCCGCAGCACGCGGCCCGGTCCCGGCGTGTTGTGCCGGGCGCGGGTAGCCTGATCTGGTCGCGTACCTGCGGCTCCGAGCGCAAGGACCGCCCCGATGCCCCGCCATGACACCCCCACCACGCCCTCCGAGGCTGAGCGGACGGACGGCTCCGGCCTGGGTTGGGACGCGATCATCGTCGCCGGCGGCAGGGCCAGGCGGCTCGGCGGCATCGACAAGACCGCCCTGGTCTGGCGAGGCCGCAGCCTGCTCGACGGAGTGTTGGCCGCGACCACCGGCTGTCGGCGCACCTGCGTGGTCGGATCAGACGCTGACCTCCCCGCCGATGTGCTGCGCGCCGTCGAGCAGCCGCGCTGGGGCGGTCCGGCCGCCGCGATGGTGGCAGGCCTCGAGGCACTGGCCCGCGACTCCGGCGGCGCCTCCGCGGGCACGGGTTCCGCGGGCACAGGTTCTGCGGAGTGGATTGTGGTGCTCGCTGGCGACCTCGTGCACGCTGACGACGCCGTGCCGTACCTGCTGGCCGAACTCGACAGGCTCTTGACCGCCCCGCCGGCCCACGCCGCGCAGACCGACGCCGTGGCGCACCGATCCATCGACGGCCTGATCAGCGTCGATGCCGCCGGCCGGCGCCAACCGCTGCTCGCCGTCTACCGGCGTGCGGCCCTGGCCTCCTCCGCGCTGCTGCGTCCGGCCGACAACCTCTCGGTGATGGGCCTGATCGGCCCACTCAACCTGGTGGAACTGCGCCTCCCCGACGCCCTGGCCGAGGACGTCGACACCCCGGCCGACGCGGCCAGGCTCGGCATCGTCCTTCCTAATACTGGCTAGCCTTGACTCAGGCGACACTGTCGTCGACCATCCTCGAGGAGCCCGTCATGCCCATGATCCACACCGGCCGATCGGTCCGAATCGGTTCACGCGACACCGGCAACCAGGCCCGCGGCGTGGTCCTCTGATGGAGTGGCTGGAGGCCAGGGCCGCCGTGCACAGGGCCGGCGCGGAGATGCCCCGCGCCACCGAGATGGTGGCGCTCCCGGACGCCGTCGGGCGCACCCTTGCCGGCGCGGTGCACTCGCTGACCGCCTTGCCGAGCTTCGCGTCCTCGGCCATGGACGGCTGGGCCGTCAGCGGCGACGAACCGTGGATTCTGGGCGAACCGATCCTGGCGGGTGACCCTCCGCCGACGAGGGTCCTCGCGGCCGGGACCGCGCGGCCCATCGCCACAGGCGCCTGCGTGCCCGCCGGCACCCACGGCATCCTGCGCACGGAAAACGGTGAGCTGGTGCCGGGGTCTGCGGCCGGCACCGTGCCCACGCTCATCCGTTCGGCGCACACCGGTGCACACGAGCCGGCACGCGGCGAGCATGTGCGCGCCCGCGGTGAGGAATGCGGACTCGACGAACGGATGCTCGAGCCCGGCTGCCTGCTCACGGTTCCCAGGGTCGCTCTCGCTGCGGTGACGGGCCACGACACCCTCACCGTGACCACACAGCCGACCGTGGAGCTGCTGCTGCTCGGCACCGAGGTGATCGAGTCCGGCATCCCCGGTCCCGGGCAGGTGCGGGACGCGTACTCCCCAGAGTTTCCGGCCCTGCTCAGCGGACTGGGTGTGCGGCTGAGTGCACTGCGGCGGCTGCCCGACGACCTCGACCTGACCATCGACGCCATCCGATCGAGCACCGCGGCACTGGTGATCAGCACCGGAGGCAGCGCCCGCGGCCCGGCCGACCACCTGCGCGCCGCACTCAGCGCACTCGGGGCCACAGTGCTCATCGACGGCGTGCGGATGCGCCCCGGCCACCCCGTGATGCTCGCCCGCCTCGCCGACGGCCGCCTGATGCTCTGCCTGCCCGGCAATCCGCTGGCCGCGATGCTCGTGCTGGCCAGCCTGGGCGTACCGCTGATCGACGGGATGCTCGGCCGCCCGCTGGTGCCGCTGGGCCGAGTGACCCTCGCGCACGACATCGCCAACCTCAGCGGGTCGACTCGGCTGGTGGCGTACCGGCTCACGGACGACGGCGCGGTGCCGACGGCGCGTCAGGGTTCCGGCATGTTGCGCGGACTCGCTGAGGCCGACGGTGTGGCCGTGGTGCCGGCCGGCGGTGCGTGCTCCCCCGAGCCCGTCGCCACGATTCCGCTGCCCTGGTAGCCGGAGTGCTGACCCTGTCGGTGACCGGGTCGGAGTGCTAAACCGGAAGGGATCGACAGATATGGAGGCCGTGGGTCCGCTGCGTGAACTTCGGATGCCCTGTCGACAGATTCGGGAAAGAAGTCAGACATGGCGACCTACACAATCGGCTACTTCGTTGGCAGCCTGAGCAGCACGTCCATCAACCGCACCCTGTCCACGGCGCTGATCGCTCTCGCCCCTGAGGAGCTTGAATTCACCGAGATCACGATCGGGAACCTGCCCCTGTACAACCCGGACTTCGACGCGGACTTCCCGCCGGCCGGCCGGACCCTCAAGGCGGCCATCGACTCGTCGGACGGGATCCTCTTCGTCTCCCCGGAATACAATCGCTCGATCCCCGGCGCTCTGAAGAACGCGATCGACTGGGGGTCCAGGCCGTGGGGCACCAATTCCTTCGCACGCAAGCCCACCGGCATCATCGGCGCGTCCCCTGGCGGCATCGGAACCGCGGTCATGCAGTCGTCGATGCGGAGCGTCTTGAGCTTCCTCGATGCGCCTCAGCTGAATTCGCCCGAGGCTTACATCAGCTTCGACGCTGCCGTCTATGGTCCCAACGGCGAGGTCACCGACGAGTCCACCCGGTCATTCCTTCGCCACTATATGGAGGAGTATTCGGCTTTTGTGCAACGGGTGCTCACCGCGAACGCGCCTGGACACATCGGTGACGAGGACCCGAACTCCAGAAAATGACGCAGACAGTCCCGGGGGAAGCCCGAACGATTGCCGCGCCGCCGCTGAGATGCTATTCCTGAAGCGCACGTTCCGTGCCGTACCCGGCCAGAAGGAGACCCCATGAACGCCCCCGAAAACGACACCGGCCGGCTGGACGACCTGAGTCAACGGCTGACCCAGGCACTGCAGATTCTGGACCTGAAGGTCGACTACCCGCTCCTACTCGACCTGGCCGCCGAGACCACCCGCGCCGTAGGCCCTGCCGGCGGACCGATCAGCACCTTCCTGGTGGGATACGCGGCCGGCATGACGAGCACCTCGAGCAAACAGGCCACCACCGACGCCGTCGAGCGCGCCGTTGGAGTAGCCAGGCAGGCCACCCGGAAGAGCGGTGACGGCGGCATCGACGACGGGTGGGCGAACACCGCCCAGTAGTTGTCAGTCCAGTAGCCGTCAGTCCAGAGCCGTCAGCACAGGCGCCCTCCCCTACATGGTCGGCACCGCCTCGACGGTGCGCGCCGGCTCCACCCGCACGATCACCGCCTTCGAAACCGGCGTATTGCTGCCCTCCGCCACATGGTCGAGAGGCACAAGCACGTTCGCCTCCGGGTAGTACGCCGCCGCACAGCCCCGTGCGGTGGGGTATGACACGGCCCGGAACCCGCGCAGCACCCTCTCGACGCCGTCGTCGTACACGCCATGAACATCCACCATCTGCTCATCGTCGAGGCCGAGTTCGACAAGGTCGTTGGGGTTGATGAACACCACGTGACGGCCCTTCTTGATGCCGCGATACCTGTCGTCGTGCCCGTAGATGGTGGTGTTGAACTGGTCATGCGATCGCAGGCTCTGCAGGATCAGGGTGCCGACGGGCCGGTCCAGGTACTCGAGGTCGTTGACGGTGAGCATGGCCTTGCCGGTGGGGGTGGGGAAGGTGCGGGAATCGCGTGGCCCGTTCGGCAGCAGGAAGCCGCCGTCCTGCCGGATCTTGGCGTTGTAGTCGTCGCAGCCGGCGACGACGTGGGAGATGTGCTCCCGGACGAGGTCGTAGTCACGCTCGAATCCCACCCAGTCCACGCCCACCTTGGTGCCCAGCACCGCCCGGGCCAGGCGGCTCACGATGGCGACCTCCGACAGCAGGTTCGGTGCGACCGGGCGCACCTTGCCCCAGGACGGATGCACGGCGCAGACGGTGTCCTCCACCGACACGAACTGCTCCCCCGTGGCCTGCCGGTCGATCTCGGTGCGCCCCTTGGTCGGCAGGATCAGCGCCTCGTCGCCGACCACGGCATGCGACCGGTTCAGTTTGGTGGAGACCTGCACCGTCATCTCGGCACCGCGCATCGCGGCCTCGGCGGCCCCGGTATCGCTGATCGCGCCGACCAGGTTGCCGCCGAGAGCCATGAAGACCTTAACCCGGCCGTCCCGCAGTCCCCTGATGGTCTCGACCGAGTCCATCCCGTGCTCCCGGGGCGGATCGAAGCCGAACTCCCGTTCGATGGCGTCGAGGAACGCCGGCGGCATCTGCTCCCAGATGCCCATGGTGCGGTCGCCCTGCACGTTGCTGTGCCCGCGGATCGGCGATGCACCCGCGCCGGGCTTGCCGATGTTGCCGCGCAGCAGCAGCAGGTTGATGATCTCCTTGATCGTGGCGACGCCCTTTTTGTGCTGGGTGAGCCCCATCGCCCAGGTGATGATCACCTTTTCGGCCCGAAGGTACCGGGCGGCGAGCTCGTCGATGTCGGCGGTTTGCAGGCCGGTGGCGGCCAGCACGGCCTTCTCGTCGACCTGGGCGAGGTGCGCGGTGAGTTCCTCCAGCCCCTGGCAGTGCTCGCGCAGGAACTCGTGGTCGAGCACGGTGCCCGGGTTCGCGGCCTCCGCGGCGAGCACCCGCTTGGACACCGCCTGTAACAGGGCCATGTCGCCGCCGAGCCGCACCTGCACAAATTGGTCGGCCATTTCGGTGCCGTGCCCGATGATGCCCTTCACCTTCTGCGGGTTCTTGTACCGTCTGAGCCCGGCCTCCGGCATCGGATTGACCGCGACGATCTCGGCGCCGTTCTCCTTCGCCTCCTCCAGGGCGGTCAGCATCCGGGGATGGTTGGTGCCCGGATTCTGGCCCATCACGATGATCAGGTCGGCCTTGCCGAAGTCGTCATAGGTGATGGTTGCCTTGCCGATGCCGATGGTTTGCCCCATCGCCCAGCCGGACGACTCGTGGCACATGTTGGAGCAGTCGGGCAGGTTGTTGGTGCCGAAGGCGCGCACAAAGAGTTGGTAGGCGAACGCGGCCTCGTTCGAGGTGCGGCCGCTGGTGTAGAAGGCGGCCTGATCCGGCGAGTCCAGCCCGTTGAGCTTCTCGGCGAGCAGTCTGAACGCTTCGGCCCAGCTCAGCGGCCGGTAGTGGTCGTCGCCGGCGGCCTTGTAGACCGGTTCGGTCAGCCGCCCCTGCATGCCCAGCCAGTATTCCGAGCGGTCACGCAGGTCGCTGACCGGATGCTCGGCCCAGAATTCGCTCCCGATGGTGACGGGAGTCGCCTCCCAGGTGACGGCCTTGGCGCCGTTCTCGCAGAACTCGAAGGTCTTGCGGTGGGTGGGGTCAGGCCAGGCGCAGCTCATGCAGTCGAAGCCGTCTTTTTGGTTCATCGCCAGCAGGGTCTTGCGGCTGCGGCTGACGCCCATGCCCGCCAGCGCCGGGATGGTGGAGTGCAGCACTCCGGGCACGCCCGCCGCCCAGGACTTGGGCGAACCGACCTCGAGGGCGGACTCCCCCGCCTCGTCGGCGTCGTCGAGGTGGACCGGGCTCTTCTCGCGCGCCTGGTTGGCCCCAAACGGTGGGTTCGTGGTCACTTTTTTGGGCGTCATCCTGGGCATCCCTTTCGCCGGCCGGGATCAGCCGGCACTGTCGCGCCGGAGCCCGGAAACACTGGACTTACCCCCTCAGGGCTATCAGCATCCGGCGCTCACGGCAAGGACCCGGCAACGTTCAGGGCACACTCTGGGCGGCGAAGCGCTCGAGCCCGCAACGCCGAGTTCCGCCAAAACGCTCCTTCGGGCGCATGGGACCCCCAGCCCACCCGAGTTGCCACTTCGGGCACTCTCCGCAAGCCCGAAGGGGCGCCAACTGCCATCTCGCCTGCAGCGCGCCCCGCGACTTGCCAGTTCACGCCCTCTCCGCTGCGCTGCAGGGGCCTCAAGTGGCAAGTCATCGCAGGGCCCTGCGCCGAGATGTCGCACCCTCCTCCCTTTTGGCGCCGACGGGCTGCTTTCCGGCACGTCGGCGCTGCGGGCTCAGCCGACGATCTGCGCCGCGAAGCGCTCGAGCACCTCGCCGATGCGGCCCTTGCAGCCGCCGCAGCCGGTCCCCGCGCGGGTGGCCGTGCCGATGCAGGCCACGGTGGTGTTGCCGGCCTGCGCCGAGGTGGTGATCGCCTCCACCGTGACACCGTTGCACCAACAGACCGTGGACTCCGGCGCGAAGGCGTCGCCCGCGGTCGCGGGGTCGTAGTCGGGACCATCGAACCGCAGCAGCACCGACCGATCGGCGGGCAGCTCACTGCCGCGCTCGAACAACAGGGTGAGCTCGGCACCGGTACGGGGCATGCCCACACAGACGAAGCCGGTGAGGATGCCGCCGCGAGTGACCATTTTCACGTAGCGGCCGTGCTCGGGGTCGGCCCACTGCGCGACGGCCAGGGGCGCCGGATCGGACGAGCATCCGTGCGTGTGCGCGGTGCCGCCGTATCCGGCGTCGTCGCACCTGGCATCGACGTCGAACGGGTCGGCCGCGGTATCACCGGCGGCGACCACGTCGATGCCCTCGGCCTTGAGCATCACGACGGATGCGCCCGGTCCGGCCGCAAGCGCCGGTGCCGGTTCAGCGGTCACGGCGGCAGCTAGCACGGCCGGCCGGCCCGCTGCGACACCCGCCCTGATCTCGGCGCTGAACCGGGCCGCGAGGCTGTCGGCCTGCCGCCAGCCCGGCCCGATCAGACCGGACGGCCCACCGGCCGGTGCCATCCTGGCGCCGTTCCACGCTGCACCGGAGTCGGCATCGGCCGGACGGCCAGCCACATGAGCGCAGTCCCCGATGGCGTGGATCGCCGCATCCGCCCAGCTTCGCAGCGACTCGTCGACCAGGATGCCGGTGGATACGGGCAGCCCGGCCAGGTGGGCGAGTTCGGTGCGGGCACCCACACCGCAGGAAAGCAGCAGCAGGTCGCCGCTGATCTGCTTGCCGTCGGCGCAGATGAGGGCTTCGAAGCGTTCCACGCCGTCGTCGTCGTGGTGAAACAACACGCTCTCGGCGCGGGCGTGGTTGACCATGGTGACGCCCGCCCGGCGGGCGCTCCGGGTGAGCACCGAGCCGCCGCCGCGGTCGAGGTTGCGGTTCATCGGAATCTCGCCGTGAAAGACCACGCAGACCTCGGCGCCGGCGGCCGCGGCCGCGAGCGCGATCTCCATGCCGAGCACTCCGGCACCGAGCACCACGATGCGCTGACCGGCCTGCACGGCCGCCAGCACGGTGGCGGCGTCGGCGAGGTCGCGGAGCGCGCTGACACCGCAGGGCAGCGGCGCGCCGGCCCAATCCAGTGCAGCGGCGCCGAGGCCGCCGGCATCCGCACCGGGTTTTATCAGGCCGCGCCGCACCCGCTTGACGCCGTCCAGGGTGGGCACATTCGCGCGCGCCCCGGTGGCCAGCACCAGCCTGTCGTACGGCACTGAGCTGCCGTCGCCGAGCGTGACCGTACGGATGGTGCGCTTCACTTCGGTCACCGTGGTGCCGGTGAGGATGCGCGCGCCGGCAGCCAGGGCCCGGCTGCCGTCGGTGAGGTCGAGGGTGTCCCGGTCGGTGCGACCCACGGCGTAATCGGCCAGGAGCACCCGGTTGTAGGCGTGCACCTCTTCGGCTCCGACGACGGTGAGCTCGGCCAGACCGGCCTCGACGAGCGGCAGGAGCTCGTCGACGAACCGGGCGCCGACCGGGCCGTAGCCCACGACGACGATGCGTTCGGGGGCGGCCGGGCCGGGGGAATCGGGCAGCTCGGCAGAAGTGTGGTCAGGCATCCGCCATCGCCCACTCGTGGTCGGGAGCCGACAGGCCGGGCGCATCGATTGCCCGTACCCGCACGGCGGTGCGTTTGAACTCGGGCATGCCGGAGACCGGGTCGGTGGCGCCGGCGGTGAGCAGGTTGGCGCGCTGGTCGGCGGGAAAGTGGAAGGGCAGGAACACAGTGTCAGGCCGGATGTCGGCGCTCAGCTGCGCTCGGCACCGCACGATGCCACGCTCGTTGGCCAGCTCGACCCAACCGCCGTCGATCAGACCCAGGCTCGCGGCGGTGGCCGGGTGCACCTGCATCCGGGCCTCGGGCTGGGCCTCCGACAGCTCGGCCACCCGCCGGGTCTGCGCACCGGATTGGTAGTGCTCGAGCAGCCGGCCGGTGATCAGGGTGAGCGCACCCCGCGTCTGGGCCGGCGCCGCCACGGCTCGCGGGGTCACGGCGACGATGCGCGCGCGGCCGTCGTCGTGAACGAACCGCTCGAGGAAGAGCCGCGGGGTGCCGCCGGAGCCGGCCGGGTAGGGCCAGTACGCGGGCTCCCCCGTGGCGAGCAGGGCGTAGCCGAGGCCTGAGTAGTCGGCGATGCCGCCCTCGGTGGCCCGGCAGAGTTCGTCGAAGACCTCGCCGGGTTCGGCGCTGTACACGCCGGGGGCGTCCAGGCGCCGGGCGAGCTCCTGGAAGATCCACAGTTCGCTGCGCACCCCGGCCGGCGGGTCGATCGCACGTTGGCGGCGGAGAATCCGGCCCTCGAGCGAGGTCATGGTGCCCTCCTCCTCGGCCCACTGGGTGACCGGCAGCACTACGTCGGCCAGGGCGGCGGTCTCGGAGAAGAAGAAGTCGCTGACCACCAGGAAGTCGAGAGCCGCCAGGCCCTGGCGCACCCTGTCGGCGTCGGGCGCGGAGACCACGACGTTGGCACCGTGCACGAGCAGGGTGCGGATGCCGCCGGGTTGGCCGAGCGCGTTCAACAGTTCGACGGCGGGGATGCCCGCACCCGGGATCTGCTCGGGCGTCACACCCCAGACCCCGGCGACGTGGGCGCGGGCGGCGGGGTCGGTGATCTTGCGGTAGCCGGGCAGCTGGTCGCACTTCTGGCCGTGCTCCCGGCCGCCCTGCCCGTTGCCCTGGCCGGTGAGGGTTCCGTAGCCGGAGTGCGTCGTGCCGACGAGGCCGAGCACCAGCGCGAGGTTGATCGCGGCGGTGGCGGTGTCGGTACCGTCGACGTGCTGCTCGACGCCCCGGCCGGTGAGGATGTAGGTGCCCTTTCCGGCGGCGAGCCGACGGGCGAGGCCCTGCAGCTGCCAGACCGGAACACCGGTGTGTTCCTGCACCCGCTGCGGGTACCAGCCGGCGACACTGAAGCGCAACTGGTCGAGGCCGGTGGTGCGCCGGGCGAGGTAGTCGGTGTCGGCGAGACGTTCGGCGAGGACCAGGTGGGTGAGCCCGAGCAGCAGCACCAGGTCGGTGCCGGGGGCCGGCTGCACGTGCATGCCGGCGCCGTCGTCGGTGAGCCGGGCGGTGGCGGTGCGGCGCGGGTCCACGACGATGAGACCGCCGGCCTGCCGGGCACCATCGAGGTGGCCGATGAACGGCGGCATGGTCTGCGCCACATTGGAGCCGAGCATCAGGATGGTGTCGGCCGCGTCGAGGTCCTCCACCCGGAACGGCAGGCCCCGGTCGAGGCCGAAGGCGCGGTTGCCGGCCGCCGCGGCGCTGGACATGCAGAACCGGCCGTTGTAATCGATTCGGGAGGAACCGAGCGCCAGCCGGGTGAACTTGCCCAGCTGGTAGGCCTTCTCGTTGGTCAGGCCCCCGCCTCCGAAGACGCCCACGGAGTCGGCGCCGTGCTCGGCCCGGCTCGTGCGGAGCTTCTCGGCAACAAGGTCGAGCGCCTCGGTCCAGGAGACCGGGGCGAAGCTGCCGTCGGACGCACGGAGCATGGGCTGCCGGATGCGGTCGGCCGAGCCGAGCAGGTCGGCCGCGGTCCAGCCCTTTTTGCAGAGGCCACCGCGGTTGGTGGGGAAGGCCCGGCCGGCGATGGTGACCGGCAGTCCGATCGCATCCGCGGGCCGGGCGGGGGTGCTGGCGGGCGAGGGTGTGAGCGTCATCGCGCACTGCAGTGCGCAGTACGGGCAGTGCGTGTCGACGGGGGTCACGGAGGTGCCTTTCGTGTTGGTACGGGTTCGCGAGAGCGGCCGTTCGGTTGCTTCGGTCGTGCTGAAGCAACCGAACGACCGCTTTCGCGGATGCTGCGGGAGCTAGATGCGGTGTCCGGCCACGGAGGAGTTGCGGCGGAGGTAGACGAACGCGGTGACGGCCATCATCACCAGATAGGCGCCGGCGAAGGCGTAGATCGCGCTGGAGTAGTCACCCGTGGAGGTCTTCGAGAATCCGAGCACCTGCGGGATGACGAACCCGCCGTAGGCCCCGATCGCGGAGATCAGGCCGAGCGCGGCCGCGGTCTTCCGCTGCGTGCCGACATCGCCGGAGTCCTTGTGCGCATCCGCGACCCCGCTCCTGGCGGCGAAGACGCTGGGGATCATGCGGTAGGTGGAGCCGTTGCCGACCCCGGTGGCCACGAAGATCAGCAGGAAGTTGACCAGGAAGAGCCAGAAGTTACCGAGTGGCAGTACCAGGTTCACCAGCACCGCCCCGGCGGCCATCACGCCGAAGGCGAAGACGGTGACCAGGGCGCCGCCGAACCGGTCCGCGAGGCGGCCGCCGAACGGTCGGGCCAGGGAGCCGGTGAGCGCGCCGAGAAAGGCCAGCGAGAGTGACGCGGAGACGACCTGGAAGGAGGAGTAGTCGGGGAACTGGTCGGCGATCAGCTTGGGGAAGACGCTCGCGAAGCCGATGAACGAGCCGAAGGTGCCGATGTAGAGGAACGCCATGATCCACAGGTGCGGTTCCTTCACCGCGGCGATCGAGCCGGCGAAGTCGGCCTTGGCGTTGGAGAGGTTGTCCATGTACTTCCAGGCGCCGAACATGGCGAGCAGGATGAACGGCACCCAGAAGAACCCCGCCAGCGGCAGGTTGAGCGTGCCGAGGGCGCCGAGGGTGATCACGATCGGAACGATCAACTGAGCCACAGCGGCACCGAGGTTGCCGCCGGCGGCGTTGAGGCCGAGTGCGTAACCCTTCTGGCTCTGCGGGTAGAAGTAGGTGATGTTCGACATCGAGCTGGCGAAGTTGCCGCCGCCGAGCCCGGCGAGCGCTGCGATGAGAAGCATGACCGGGAACGGGGTGTCCGGGTTGCCCACAGCGAAGCCCAGGGCGATCGACGGGATGAGGAGCAGGCCCGCGGAGATGATGGTCCAGTTGCGGCCGCCGAACTTGGGCACCAGGAAGGTGTACGGAAACCGCATGGTGGCCCCCACGAGCGTGGGGATGGAGATGAGCCAGAAGATCTGGCCGGTGTCGAAGGTGAAGCCCGCGTTCGGCAGCTGCACCACCACGATGCTCCAGAGCTGCCAGATGACGAAGCCGAGGAATTCGGCGAAGATCGACCATTTGAGGTTGCGGGAGGCGATGGCCTTGCCCCCATTGGCCCACTGCTGGGGGTTCTCGGCGTTCCAGTTGTCGATCCACCGGCCCGGGCGGTGCACCAGTTCGGCGGATGCGGCGGGGGCGGTGAACGTGGCGGGCGGGGCTGTCGCGGTGCCGGTCGTCGGGGTCATCAGGTTCTCCTCGCGAGAAATGGTGCACTGTGAGTACGTGTCGCCGACGTTACGCAGGCCGTGTTTCCGGCAGCGGATGCCGCAGTTACCGTTCGATCACCGTGTACTCACACCCGCAACGGGCCGCTGATAGGCCTCCGTCACATGACCGACACAAAGCCAGGCGGGACCGGGTATCCCGGTCGGTCCCGGCCTCACATCCTCCTCCGGCGCTCGCCGGAACGCGGGCCTACTCGGAGCCGTCCGCGGCGCGGAGGGCCTGCACTCGGTGCAGCATCTGGCGCATCTCGTTGCTGGGCTGTGACGTGGCCCGATCGGCCTCCGGGAACAAGACCTGAATCTCGGGTCCCACCTCGGTTTGCACCGCAGCGGCAAGGTCGTGCCCGTCGATCAGGTAACCCAGAGTCGGCTCCGTCACCGCGATCCAGCGTTCGTTCCAGTCGGCCAGTCGGCCGACGAGCGGCCCGGACAGGCCCAGCACCGCCGGTTCAAGCCTGTCGTCGACCAGGTCGAGGAGAGGCGACCGGTTCCGCAGCGGGAGGCCGCCGTCCCGCGGCTCGAGGAGAATCCGCGTCGGTGTACGGCCGGGCGTCCACACCCACGCCGCAACATCGACGGTGCGGGTCATAGCTCTGAACTCGGCGTCGGGCATCGCCCACATCTGCTCCACGATTGACGATCGCGGGGGCGCCGGGCTGAACGTCTGACCGTCCCCGCCGACGGCGTGCCAGGCCGCGGCAGGCGGGGTGGCGGTCTGGGAAGCACGGGAGGTCTGGGGAGCACGGGAGCGCTCCGCGTCCGCGTCCAGGTAGAGAACGACGACGGCTGATCCGAACTCTTGTTGGAGCTCCGCGGCAAGGAGGTGTCCGTCGACGACAAAAGCGAGGTGCTCGGCCGGCGACGGCCACTCCTGTTGGTTCTGCCCCATCAGCAGCTCGTATCGCGAGTTCCAGCCGACCAGACGGTTCTCCAGGTCGTCGGACAGGCCGAGGACACCGCGAGGCAATGGACCGCCCCACGCGTCGGGCGACGGGGAGCGGTCCCACAACGGGAGCCCGGCGCAGTACTCGGCCATCAGCATCACTCTGGTCGGATAGGCATCGAGGTTCATGCCTCGACCCTACTGACAGAGGCGTACTGACACCGGCGTACTGACACCGGCGTACCGGTACCGGCTCGCGTCAGTCGGTGCGGCCGCGGCTGAACGACCAGGGCAGACCGGCCAGGGCCAGCTCGAGTCGAGCGCTGGAGGAGTAGAGGTCGATGACCACGTCCACCAGCTCGCGCGGCGGTGCCTCGCCGTCCACCAGCAGCGGGCGGCTCACCACATCCGCGCCGCACCGTTCGGCCAAGCCGGCGAAGTAGCCGGGGGCCAGCAGGTAGGTGGCCACCGCGACCCGCACCGGTGCTGCGGCGCGGGCGGCGAGCACGGCTGCGGCGAGGCGGGGCTGGGCGGCAGAGATGAACCCGACGGTCACCGGGCGGCCGAGCACGGCGGCGAGGCGGTCGCCCATGGCGTGGCAGTCGGCGACCGCGTCGGCATCGGTGGATCCGGCCGCGGCCAGCACCACGGTGTCGTCGGGCCTGAGGCCGACCTCGTGCAAGCGGTCGGCCAAGATGCGGGCCAGCCGCCAGTCGGGGCCGAGTGCCCCGGTGACCCGGACGGGTTGCCCGGCGTCGTCGGCGGCCTCGGCCAGGTCGACGCGCACGTGGTAGCCGGCCGAGAGCAGCAGGGGAACGATCACGACGGGGCGGTCGGCTCCATCGGCGGGGCCTGAGTCGGTAGGGCCGGTGTCGCTGGGGCAGGACTCGGCGGCGATGGCGCGGAGGCAGCTGGGCACATCCGGGCTCTGCACATCGACGTAACCGCCCCGCACGGTGAGGTGCGGCGCCGCGGCGGCCAAGGCGTCGACCAGGGCCAGGACGGCCCGCTGACCGGCCGGGTCGCTGGTGCCGTGCGAGGTCGCGAGCAACACCGGGGCGGTCGTCATGCTGCGGCGAATTCCACGGTGTCGGACAGCTCGGTCTCGGCCCGCTCGCCGGCCCGGCCGTGCGCGCTGCCCGGCACCTGGATCTGCACGGTGCCGTGATCGACGCGCACCGGGAAGGTGGGCAGGGCGTAGTCGGCAGAGGTGAAGCACTCCCCGGTTTCGAGGTCATAAACCTGCTTGTGCAGTGGGGAGGCCAGGGTGGGCCGGTCCCCGCGCGACCCGACGATGCCGCGGCTCATCACGCAGGAGCCCGTGGCGGGGTCCTGGTTGGATACTGCGAACAGGTGGCCGTCGGGCAGCAGCACCAGGGCCACCTGCACGCCGTCGATCAGCGCTGCCTCGGCCCACAGCGGTTCGAGTCGGTCGAGGTCGCAGACGCTGGTCCAGTCCGCGGAGCCAGCAGAGTCGTGGCCAGCAGAGTCGTGCGGGTGGGTGGGCGTTGTGTGCACGGGGTCCTCCAGTGGTTCTGCGGGCGAATGACACGGTCTGGGTCACGGCGACGTCGGTGCGGCCTGGCATCCACGGTAGGCAGACCTCGTGTCGGTCATCGTGCGGGGCCGTGACGATCGCGTAACGAAGACCTCTCACGCTGCCCGAAACGACGTGAGGACCCCGTCACACTCCGTTACCCGGGCGACACGGTCGGGAAATCGCCGAAATTTAGGCTGACGGAACAGCTCACCACTCGGAAAGGCACTCCATGGACCACGTCACCCCCGCAGCGGCCGACGCCGCCGCAGACGTCCCCGGCACGCCCCGACGCGTCGTGGTGATCGGCGGCGGCCCCGCCGCGCACCGGTTCACCGAGGCGATGGCCGCCCGCGCCACCGCATCCGGCAACACCGGGACCGTCGAGCACACCGTGACTGTATTCGGCGAGGAACCGCACCTGCCCTACGACAGGGTGGCGCTGTCCCGCCGCCTGGTCGACTCCGAAGACCTCACCCTCGGCGACACCGCCCTGTGGGACGCCGCCTTGATCAGTTACCGCGGCGGCAGCAGCGTCGTCGGCCTCGACACCGCGGCACAGGCGATCACCCTCGCCGACGGTGAACGGGTGCGGTACGACGACCTCGTCTTCGCCACCGGCTCCGCCGCCACCGTGCCGCCCATCCCCGGCGCCGAGGCCGGTCATGTGTACCGCACCATCGAAGACGTCGATTTCCTCGTCGGCGAGATCGGCCGGCTGCGCGAGCGCCTGGGGCGCCCGGCCAATGTCGTCGTCGTCGGCGGCGGACTGCTCGGCCTGGAAGCCGCCGGCGGTCTCGCCAGGCTCGGCGCCGCATCCACCCTGGTGCACTCGGGTGACTGGCTGATGTCGGCGCAACTCGACGAGGGCGCCGGCCAGGCGCTCGGCCGACTGATCGGCGCGCAGGGCATCGCCCTGGCGCTCGGCACCCGGCCCACCGAGATCCTGCGCTCCCCCACCGGCCGGGTCCTCGGTGTCTCGCTCACCAACGGCAGCCAGCTGCACGCCGACCTCGTGGTCTTCTCCATCGGCATCACCCCGCGCGACGAACTCGCCAGGGCCGCGGGTCTGGAGCTCGGCCCGCGCGGCGGCATCGTCATCGGCGACGACTGCCGCACCTCGGTAGCCGGGATCTGGGCCATCGGCGAGGTCGCCAGCATCGACGGCGTCTGCGTGGGACTGGTCGCCCCGGCCAACGCCATGGCCGAGGTCACCGCCGATCGGCTGCACGGCGGCGAAGCCGTCTTCCCCGGCATCGACGATGCCACCAAGCTCAAGCTCTCCGGGGTGGAGGTCGCCAGCTTCGGTGACGCCCTCGGCCGCACCGAACACTGTCTCGAGGTGGTCTACGCCGACCCGGCCCGCGGCCTGTACCAAAAGATCGTGGTCACCGGAGACGCCAAGACCCTGCTCGGCGGCATCTTCGTCGGCGACGCCTCGCCGTACACCTCGCTCCGGCCCCTGTTGGGCCGCGAACTGCCCGCGGAGCCCGGCGCCTACCTCTCCGCCGCCGGCGCCGAACCGCCCGCGAACAGCGACCTGCCCGACGATGTGCAGCTCTGCTCCTGCAACAACGTGTCGGTCGGCGCGGTGCGCGAAGCCGTCCGCGGCGACCACGGCGAGGCCTGCACCGAACTAGGCCCGCTCAAGGCCTGCACCCGTGCCGGCACCCAGTGCGGCTCCTGCGTCCCCCTGGTCAAGAAGATCCTCGAGACCGAGCTGCGCAAGGCCGGCGTCGAGGTGTCCAAGGCCCTCTGCGAGCACATCGCGTTCAGCCGCAGCGAACTGTTCGAGAGTGTGCGCATCCTGCAGCTCACCTCGTTCGACGACATCATGGAGCGCTTCGGTACCGGCCTCGGCTGCGACATCTGCAAGCCGACCATCGCGTCGATCCTGGCCACCCAGACCAACGGCTATGTGCTGGATGCCGGCCGTGGCGGCCTGCAGGACACGAATGACCGCGCCCTGGCCAACATGCAGAAGGACGGCACATACTCGGTGGTGCCGCGCATCCCGGGCGGGGAGATCACCCCGGCCAAGCTCAAGGTGATCGCCGAGGTCGCCGAGCAGTACAACCTCTATACGAAGATCACCGGCGGGCAGCGGATTGACCTGTTCGGTGCCCGTCTCGAGCAGCTGCCCGAGATCTGGACGATCCTGGTGGACGCCGGTTTCGAATCCGGTCAGGCCTACGGCAAGTCGTTGCGCACCGTGAAGAGCTGCGTGGGCAGCACCTGGTGCCGGTTCGGCGTGCAGGACTCGGTATCGATGGCCATCCAGTTGGAGCTGCGCTACCGGGGGCTGCGGTCGCCGCACAAATTCAAGCTCGGCGTCTCCGGCTGCGCCCGTGAGTGCGCCGAGGCCCGCGGTAAGGACATCGGCATCATCGCCACGGATGTGGGTTGGAACCTGTACGTGGGCGGCAACGGCGGCTTCCAGCCGGCGCACGCACAACTGCTCGCCCAGGACCTCGACGACGACACCCTGATCGCCTACATCGACAGGTACCTGATGTACTACATCCGCACCGGCGACAGGCTGCAGCGCACCGCGCGGTGGCAGGAGGAGTTGCCCGGCGGGCTCGAGCATGTGCGCGATGTTGTCGTGAACGACAGCCTGGGCCTGGCCGCCGAACTGGAACTGGCCATGGCCGCGCACGTGGGCAGCTACGAGGACGAATGGGCGGCGACCCTGAAGGATCCGGAGAGGCTCCGCCGGTTCCGCTCGTTCGTGAACGCGCCCACCACGCCGGACCCGGCGATCGTGCAGGTGCTCGAGCGCGGCCAGCCGCGCCCGGCCTGGCCCGGCGAGCGCGCGGCGCTGGCGGAGGCGGCACCGACGGATGCGGGTCAGACCAGCACTGTACAGAGCGGCACGGTGCAGACCGGCGCTGACTTCTTCGGTGTCAGCGTCAACGAGCCCGACGACACCGCCCCGGCCACCGGGCCGGTGCTGCTCTCCGGCGCCCGGATCCCCCTGCGGCCGGCCGACCGGAACGACACCGACCTGCCTCCAACCGGGCGGAACGACTCCGGGCGACACACAACCGCTCACACCGCTCCAGTAGACGGAGAATAGTGCCATGCCGAATCCAACCCTCGACATCGGTCTGAACGTGACCGGTCGCCGCGTGCTCATCATCGGCGGGAGCCGCCCCGCCCGCCGGGTCATCGCCCGGTACCGCGCTGCGGGCGCCGTGCTCTACCTCGCGGCAGACACCTACGAGGTGCCCAACCCTCTCGTGCGCGCCGTGGCCTGGCCGCATTCGCCGCGCGGCTGGCGCGACCTGGTCTCCGCCGTTGACCTCGTCGTGGCCGTCGACCTGCCCGCGCACGACGAGCCGCTGCTCGTCGCCGCCTGCGCCGAGAAATCGGTCTGGCTCACCCGGGAGGCGGCCGCCCCGGTGTCCAGGCCCGGGCACGTCACCCTCGTCGGCGGCGGTCCCGGCGACGACGACCTGCTCACCGTCGCCGCGCTCACCGCGCTCCGCGGCGCCGACATCGTCTACTACGACAGGCTCGGTCCGCACGACAGGCTCGACGAGTGGGCGCCCGGAGCCGAACTGGTGAACGTGGGCAAACATCCGGGCCACCACGCCGTACCGCAGGCCGAGATCGAGCAGTTGCTCGTGACCAGCGCCCGCGCCGGCCTCACCGTCGTGCGCCTCAAGGGCGGCGACCCTTTCGTGTTCGGCCGTGGCGGTGAAGAAATGGCCGCCTGCCGGGCCGCCGGAGTTCCGGTCACCGTGATCTCCGGGGTCACCAGCGCCATCTCCGTGCCGGCGCTGGCGGGCATCCCGGTCACCCACCGCGACGTCTCCCGCCTGTTCACGGTGCTCAGCGGTCACCTGCCGCTCAGCGAGGAGGAGCTGGCCCACCTGGTGGGCCTGGGCGGCACCATCGTGGTGCTGATGGGCGTGGGCACCCTGCCGCACCTGGCCAGCGGCCTGGCCCGGCACGGCATGCGCGCCGACATGCCCATCGCCATCATCGAGCGCGGCTTCTCCGCGCACCAGCGCACCACCGTTGCCGACATCGAAACCGTGGTGAGGGTCGCCGGCGAGGTCGGCGCCCGCTCCCCCGCCGTGCTCGTGATCGGCGAGGTCGTGCGGCTGGCCCAGTGCGACGACGCCGCGGCCGTTGAAGTGCTCGCAAACGCCGCTACACTCTCAGGCCAGAGGTAACCCTGCCTGACACGTCAGCCACCAGAACCATCGGAGACACAGTTAACGACATCGGAACAGAAGCGGGGCTGCCCGGCTTCCGACCGGACCAGCTCGAGGGCTTCCGCATCGGAGTCACGTCCGACCGCCGGAGTGAGGACCTCATCGCCGCGTTCGAACGACGCGGCGCCGATGTTCTGCATGCCCCGGCGATCCGCATCGCTGCCGCGGCCGACGACTCGCAGATCACCGCCGATACCGCGGCGATCATCGCCGGCCGACCGGACATCCTGCTGGCGACCACGTCGTACGGCATCCGTCGCTGGCTCGAAGCAGCGGATGCGGCCGGGCTCGGCCACGACCTCACCGAGACCCTCGAGAACAGCCGCATCCTCGTGCGCGGCCCCAAGGCTCGCGGCGCCATCCGCGCCGCCAACCTTGACGACTCCGGCATGAGCGACGAGGAAACCACCAGCTCGCTCGTGGACAAGGTGCTCGGCGAGGGCGCGGCCGGGTTGACGGTGGCCGTGCAGCTACACGGGTTCACCGACGAGTCCCAGATCCAGCGGCTGCTCGACGCCGGTGCCACGGTGCTCACCGTCGCGCCATACCGGTGGTTGCTGCCCGACGACTCCAGCCGGGTGCTCAAACTCATCGACGCGGTCTGCACCGGGTCGCTTGACGCCGTCACGTTCACCAGCGCACCCGCTGTCGAGGCGCTCTTCGGCGCGGCGGATGGCGTCGGCCGGCTCGAAGCTCTGCAGGAGGCCCTGCGCGGACCTGTCGTGGCCGCCGCGGTCGGGCATGTCACCGCCGCACCCCTGCTCGCGGCCGGCATCACCCCGATCGTGCCGGAACGGTTCCGCATGGGAGCGCTGATCAAGCTGGTCTGCGATTACCTCGCCGACGAACGGGTTCTGCGCCTGGACAGCCGGCACGGTCCGGTGGAACTGCGCGGACGGCGGGTGTCTGTCGCCGGCGCATCCGCCCTGCTGCCGCCGACGTCGCTCACCCTTCTGCGCGCCCTGCTCGCCGCACGGGGGTCGGTACTCTCCCGCGCCGATCTGACGGCCGCGCTGCCCGAAATCCAGGACGACCACGCCGTCGATGTGGCCATCAGCCGGCTGCGCCAGTCCCTGCCGGCGCCGGCGCTGGTCGCCACGGTGATCAAACGCGGCTACCGCATCGACGTGTAGCGGACGCTTCGCGCTCGCTCAGCAGGAGGCCACTCGAGTTGCCAGTTGAGGCCCTTCTGCCAGGGCACCTTTCGGCGATTCGACGAAACGTGCTGCGCCGATGTGCGCCAAAGTGCCCCTTCGCCCGCCCCGAAGCGGCGTAGTGCGGCAACTCGGCGGGCACTCCCCGCTGCGCGGGGGTGGCGAGTGGGGTGTGTCAGCTGCAGCTAGGTGAGGCGGGCGGCGACCTCGTCGAGGACCGACTCCGAGCCGGCGTAGATGCCGTCGGGCCGGGGCCAGTGACTGATCACGTCGGTGAAGCCGAGCTCGCCGGCCCGGCCGACGGCGTCATTGAAGGCACCGACACTCTCCAGCGAGTACGCCCCGCCGCTGTCGAGCGAGAGGTAGCGGTCCAGAGAGCCCGGCGCCCGGTCCGCCGCGGCGAGGGTGTCTTCCAGCCGGTGGACCAGCGCCGCCACCGCGCTCCACCATTCCTCGCCCACGGCACCGTCGGCGCCCGTGGTCACCCAGCCCGCACCGTGTTCGGCGACGAGCTTGAGGCCCTTCGGCCCGTTGGCGGCGATCACGAACGGAACCCGGGGCTGCTGCGCCGGCCGGCCCACCATACGGGCGTCCACCGCGGTGAACCAGTCGCCCGCGAAGTCGAAACCGCCCGCTCCCGGCTTCTCGTGGCGCAGCAGCAGGTCGAGGTCGGTGACGAACTCGGCGAACCTCTCGTGCCGCTGACGCGGGGTGTATGTCGGTTGCCCGAGCACGAAGGCGTCGAAGCCCGTTCCGCCCGATCCCAGCCCGAGCAGCATCCGCCCGCCGGAGATGTCGTCGACCGTGGCGACCTCCTTGGCGAACGGCACCGGATGCCGAAAGTTCGGTGAGGCGACGAAGGTGCCCAACCGGATCCGGTCGGTGACCGCCGCCGCGGCCGCCAGGGTGGGGATGGTGGCCTGCCACGGCTGATCGGCGAGGCTGCGCCAGGACAGGTGGTCGTAGGTCCAGGCGTGATCGAAACCGTACTGCTCGGCGCCCTGCCATTTCCGGCGGGCCTCGGGCCAGTCGAACTGGGGCAGGATGACGATTCCGTGGCGCATACCGGCAGTCTACAAACCCACCGGGCAGCCGGGCGGCCGGAGTCCCCGCATCCGCCTACCCCGCGCCGGGGCGACCAGAGGGTGCTATGACTGGTGCGTCGGCGCCGCGCCGCACTCGAGGAAGATCTGCAAAGGAGCACCCCGATGGACCCGATTGTGACCCCGGGCCGGTTCGCCGGCCAGACCGCCATCGTCACCGGAGCCGGCTCCGGGATCGGAAAAGCGACAGCCGTGCGACTGGCCAGGGAGGGCGCCAGGGTGATTGCCGGCGACGTGGTTCCCGCCCGTCTGCAGGAGCTCCTCGACCAGTTCGGCGACCTCGACATCGTGACCGTCGACGGCGACATCAGCCACCAGGACACCACCACACGGCTGGTCGCCGCGGCGAACGGCCGCATCGACGTCGTCGCCAACGTCGCCGGTGTCATGGACGGCTTCCTCCCGATCGCCGAGGTCGACGACGCCACCTGGGAGCGGGTTTTCGGCATCAACGTGACCGGCATGATGCGCCTGATCCGCGGGGCACTGCCGATCATGGTGGCCGGCGGCGGCGGGTCGATCGTCAACGTCACGTCCGAGGCCGGCCTTCGCGGCGGCGCGGCCGGGGTCGCCTACACGTCGTCCAAACACGCCGTGATCGGTCTGACCCGCAACACCTCCGTGATGTACTCGGCCCAGGGCATCCGCTGCAACGCGGTCGCGCCCGGCGGGGTTCAGACGAACATCGAGGCTCCGATGCGGTCTCCCCTGGCCGGGTCGGTGCTCGGCCCGGTGTTCCAGCACGTGTTGCCTCCGGTGGCCACCTCGGAGCAACTCGCCGCCACCATCACCTGGCTCGCCAGTCCGGACTCGGCCAATGTGACCGGCATCGTCCTGGCGTCGGACGGCGGCTGGTCGGCAATATGAGATCCGGTCTCCCTGTCGTCGCATGAGAGGGGTGCGGATCTCGGACGGTGCTGCCAGACTCACCGCATGACAGGCACAGACCAGACTCAGAGCCCCGTCCCGTTCCCCGGCCGCACGCACGGCCATGGCCGATCCGCCCCGCCGTTTCGGTGCGGCGTCGTGCCGCCCTACCTCCTCGAGCACCTGGCCGCGGTCGAGGACCCGCGCTTCGAGGCCGCGGCCGAGGCCGCCCGGCGATCGTTGCGCGTCGACGACCCCATCCGCAGCCTGCGCTTCGAGCGCCGCACCAGCGCGCTGCCCGCGCTACCCGTCGAGGCCGTGCCGGGCGTCAGCACCCGCACCATCAGCGACGCCGGTCAGCTGCAGCGGCTGCCCGGCCGCACCGTGCGCACCGAAGGTCAACCCCCGGTCGCCGACGTGGCGGTCAACGAGGCATACACCGGCCTCGGCGACACTCATGGCCTCTACTGGAGCCAGTACCAGCGCGACTCCATCGATGGGCGCGGCCTTCCGCTGGACGCCACGGTGCACTACGGACGGGACTATGACAACGCCTTCTGGGACGGCGAACGGATGGTGTTCGGCGATGGCGACGGCGAGGTCTTCAACAGGTTCACGATCTCGTTGAGCGTGATCGCGCACGAGCTCACCCACGGTGTCACCCAGTACAGCGCCAACCTCGCCTACCAGGGCCAGTCCGGTGCGCTCAACGAATCGGTGTCGGATGTCTTCGGCGCCCTCGTGGAGCAGTTCGCAGCCGGCCAGGACACCCGGTCGGCGAGCTGGTTGATCGGCGCAGGGCTCTTCACCGAGCAGGTGCAGGGCCAGGCGCTGCGTTCGATGAAGGCTCCGGGCACCGCCTATGACGACGATGTTCTCGGCACCGATCCGCAGCCGGCCTCGATGGACGGCTACATCGACACCGAAGACGACTATGGCGGAGTGCACCTCAATTCGGGCATCCCGAACCGGGCGTTCTATCTGGTCGCCGAGGCCCTCGGCGGCAACGCGTGGGAGGCGCCGGGGCAGATCTGGTACGACACGCTCACCGGCCCCACCCTCGCCGTGAACGCCGACTTCACCGCATTCGCGACGGCGACGGCGACGGCCGCGATCACCCGTTATGGCGCGGGCTCCGCCGAGCACGCCGCGGTTCTGGCGGGGTGGACCGGAGTGGGTGTGGTCTTCGATCCGCTGCGAGCGGCCTCCTGACGCGGCGGCGTCGGTTCAGCGTTCGCTGGCAAGCCGCCTTCGATCATGCCGACATCCCCGATCGTGGCCCCGGCCGGACGTACCATGGGGCCATGAAGGTCGTCGTCTCACGCAGCGGAGGCATCGCTGGGCTCCGGGTCACCTGGGACGTGCAGGTTGACGAGCAACCGGATGCTGCCGCGTGGATGCGTTTCCTTGAGGAACTGCCCTGGGACGAGGCCGTAGACAGCGCACTGATGCCGGACCGTTATGTGTACCGCATCCGGTGTGCCCCGCACGAGGTGGTGCTCGCCGAACCACAGGTGCACGGCGCCTGGAAAGACCTGATCGACAGGGTGCGCGCGGCGAGCGAACGCTGACGCAGAGCACCGAACATCGTGTCGTTAGCACCCTGTAATAACGCACGCCCGGCGATACTGATAACGTGACTCGAAAGGGGGTCACGGGGCCCCATCGAGGG
The DNA here is from genome assembly GCF_004403385.1 of Cryobacterium sp. TMT4-31. Lineage (NCBI taxonomy): Bacteria > Bacillati > Actinomycetota > Actinomycetes > Micrococcales > Microbacteriaceae > Cryobacterium > Cryobacterium sp. TMT4-31. The sequence continues at coordinate 195,562 of NZ_SOGI01000074.1, read as the reverse complement.
GGGCCATCATGGCAACGGCATATTCGTCTGCATCATCACTTCCTGGCGTCGCGGGCGCCGCCGCTTCACGCCGCAGAGCCGGCCGGCCAGCCGCCGGGCGACCCGGTGCCCTGCTGCGGCGCGGCCTCGCCGTCACCTTCGGCCTGGTGGTTGCCGCCGCCGCGATCCTCGGCACCACGCAGGCGCCCGCCTCAGCGGCCCCGGTGCCCGGCACGGTCAACCAGTGCAACTACATCCAGGACGGCGGCGGTAACGAAATCGCCTGCGACGTCACCATCACGAACTACCTCGACCTCGACACGGGCCTGTCCCGCTCGGACATCACCGTGCGCACCTGTGAAGGCCCGGTCGGCGAACTGCTCTGCACCACCATCCCGGTGAGCTTCCCCACCGCCACCACCGTCGTCGATCAGTGCAACAACTCCGCCAACGGCGGCGGGTCGATCGCCACCTGCAACGTATCGGTGGAGAACGTCATCGTCGGCGATGCCACGACGTCCCCCGCAACTGTTGACCAGTGCGGCGGTTCCGGTGCGGAAGGACCCGAACCCACGCTCAACTGTGCTCCGGTGTCCACCACCACCTCGGCCACCATCACCCAATGCAACGGCTCCGTCAACGGTGGCGGCGCCGCACTTCGCGTCACCTGCACGGTCGATCCGTCGACAGTCAGCGCGGCGCTGCCCGTGACCATCCGTCAGTGCAACGATTCCGTGAACGGCGGCGGCTCCTTGCTGACCTGCACCGCTTCCCTCACCCACCGGATCCTGCCCGCCGGAAGCGTCATCCCCACCCCGACACCGCCGGTCACCACCCCCTCGGCGACGCCTCCGGTCACCACCCCCTCGGCAACGCCTCCTACCGTCGAGGCAGGCCAGACTCCCACCCCGTCGGCGAACCCTCTCATCCCCATCGCCGGCGGCGGCGGCAGCGGCGCCGGCTACGGTACCGAACTGGCTGAGACCGGTACGGACGCCCTGCCGGTGTTCCTCATTGCGGCCGGAGCGCTGCTGATCGGTGGAATCCTCCTCACCGTGATGCTGGTGCGTCGCCGTTCCACCCAGCTGTAGGGCAACACGCCGCGGTCCACTCGGCATACTCGCCGAGTGGACCGCAAAGTGGGACTATGAGGTATGGACAACAACGACCTTGATCCCGTTCGCATTCTCAGCGAGGACGAGTGCTGGGAGTTGTTGCTGTCCTCAAGCTTCGGCCGTCTCGCCGCGGCTGTCGCGGATGACATCGAGATCTTTCCACTCAACTTCGTCATGGCCGACAAACGGCTTCTGTTCCGTACGGCCGAGGGAACCAAGCTTCTCGCCCTCACCGTGAACAACAAGGTGGCTCTTGAGACCGACGCCATCGGGCGCGGCGACGCGTGGAGCGTTGTCGTGAAGGGTCTCGCCCGAGTCCTCGACACCCAGGCCGAGATCGAAGCCGCCAACGCGCTCCCGCTCCGTCCGCTGGTGCCCACACTCAAGTACATCTGGGTTGAGATCACCCCGACCGAGCTGAGCGGGCGCCGGTTCGCCCTGGAACCGGAACCGGAGCGGTACTAGCCGTTAGTCGCTGGCCGCCGCCGGAGCGACCCGGCCCTCGCCAGAGAGTCCGATGAGCATCAACACCGCAGTGCCGTAGGCATCCGCCGCGGTGGCCGCCTCGAACACCTCGTCGACTCCGCGCACGTGCACGCTCACCCGGTACCGGTCGTCGCTGAGCCTGTGCAGGGAGCGAAACGTGCCGCGCAGGAGCGCCCGCATCTGGTCTTCCCTCGGCAGCCACAGGGCATCCTCGAGCGCGAGCGAATCCAGTGCCCACTCCGTCGTGCCGTTGAAACCGAGGATGGTGCCGGTGTCGAACTCGTGCGCCTCGATGGTCATCTCGCTGACAGTGAAGACCTCGGAGTCGAAGCCCGGTCGTTCGATGCGGAACGAGTCACCGGATACCGGATGCCAGGACAATCCGGCCTGCTGCAGGGCACGGGCACAGTCGATTGAGATCATGTCCCATTATCGGCGCGGGATACCGTTGAGCGCGAGGGCGTTTTTCGCACTCACACCAGGCCGTCAGGCACAGAAGAATGGCACGCGGGTGCGCCTGCGTGCCACATATTTCGGGGTGCCCCGGAGCGCCGTCAGCATTCTCCGGGGCCACCACTCACCCATCAGGCGGGTGCGGATCGAACGGTCTAGCTGACGCCGTTCAGGTCGATCACGAAGATCAGGGTCTTACCGGACAGCCGGTGACCGGATCCGGCCGGGCCGTAGGCCAGGTGCGGCGGCACGGTGAGCTTGCGACGGCCACCCACCTTCATTCCGGGGATACCCTGCTGCCAGCCGGCGATGAGGGAGCCCAGCGGGAAGTTGATCGTCTGGCCGCGGTTCCAGGACGAGTCGAATTCTTCGCCGGTGTCGTATTCGACGCCGAGGTAGTGCACGTCGACGGTGGCGCCGGCGGTGGCCTCGGCCCCGTCACCTACCACGATGTCGACGATGTCGAGCTGTTCGGGCGCGGGGCCCTCCGGGAAGTCGAGTTCGGGCTTGGAGTTCAAATCAGTCATGAGACCATCCAATCGGATTCCGGCTCCGGACGCACACCTGGAAATTACCCCTTGCGCGAACGCCGTGGCCAGGTGCAGTCTTAGTGCATAGAAACTCGCCGCACCGGGAGAGTTGTCGGCAGTGCCACACCACCGGGCGGCGAGTTTTCTCGTGGGGCCGTGAATCCGGGCGGCACGGTCAGCCGATGACCTGGGCGCGGTCGTCCATCAGCAGGCCCAGCAGCCGGGCCTCCTCGACCTGGTCGGGGGTGGTTCCCGGCTGTGCCGCTGCGCCGCTGCGACGGGAGGGGCGCAGCTGGGCGCTGACCAGTCGTTGCCGCACCGATGCCAGCCGGGTGGCATCCGTGATGAAGCGGTTCATCGCGAGGCGACGCGCCTGCGGCTGGCCGTGTGCCCATGCCCGTGCCTGGCGTCGGCCGCGGGGAGTGGCCAGCATCGCCACCTCGGCCGGGGTGAACCAGCCCACGGCGGCATAGTCGCTGAGCCGTTGCACCGTCAGCGCCTCCTCCTTGCGCCGCAGCATGACCACGACCAGGATCGCGCCGAGGAACATCGGCACCTGTACGAGGAAGTAGTAGCCCACCAGGGATGCGTCGTCGGTGAGTAGGAAGAACGCCCCGTTCCACACCGCGTGCAGCAGAACCGCAGCGGCCAGGCCGATGAACACGGCGCCGAGATAACTTGAACCGCTCGCACGCCGGGCGGCGAAGCCGATGGCCAGGCCGGTGCAGGCCGTGAACAGCACGTGCGCGAACGGGGAGATCACCCCGCGCAACAGGAAGGTCACGCCGAGGTCGGCGATCCCGCCGTCGAGCATCGCCACACCGAAGTACTGGATGTTCTCCGAGAACGCGAAGCCGGCGGCGATCATGGCCGCGTAGACGACTCCGTCGATCGGACCGTTGAACTGGCCGCGGATCACCCAGAACAGCAGCAGGATGCCGAATCCCTTCGCCGACTCCTCCACGAGCGGCGCCTGGATGACGGCGGCCGTGAAGTCGCCCGCCGGTCGGGCCACGCCGCTGGTCGCGACGACGATCTGCACACCGAGGTCGAACACCAGCGCCGTCACGATAGAGACGCCGGCGCCCCAGAGGAAGGCAAACCAGAGCGCCGGCCGGGGTTCCGGCTCCCATCGGTCGATCCAACGCACCGCCAGCACCACCAGGGTGAGCGGCACCAGCGCCAGCAGCAGACAGACCAGCACCGCGCCCGGACCGAGGAAGGTCGAGAGGTATACCAGGACCAGCAACAGCGCGAGCGCGGCGACCACGATGCCGATGCTCGCCCACACGACAGTGCTCAGGTTTGTGCGCCGCACCGGCGAACTCCACACCGGCGTCTGGATGGGGGTGTCCTGCTGGGGCACGGCGAGCGGTCGGCCGGTCGGGTCGAGGGTCATGCCCGCCAGTTTACGGGGACCGGACCGGTTCGAACCGGGCAGATTCCGCCCGAGCGATGACCCCGAACGGCGATGTCTGATTCCCGCTACCGGTCGTGCGGTGCGCGTGTCAGTCTTGGGGGGTGACACCAGCGCCCAGCTCCCCCGACGACCCGGTCTTCGCCGAACGATACCGGGCCATGTCCTCCCGCGACGCCCGCTTCGACGGCCAGTTCATCACCGGCGTGCACTCCACGGGCATCTACTGCCGACCGAGCTGCCCGGCCGTGACCCCCAAGCCCGGCAATGTGTCGTTCTACCTCACGGCTGCCGCGGCTCATGAGGCGGGACTGCGGGCGTGCAAACGCTGCCTGCCCGATGCCGTGCCGGGGTCGCCGGCGTGGAACATCCGTGACGACCTGGCCGCCAGGGCGATGCGGCTGATCGGCGACGGCACCGTTGAACGAGAGGGCGTGCCCGGGCTGGCAAACCGGCTCGGCTACACCCCGCGACACCTCACCAGGGTGCTGGTCGCCGAGGTCGGCGCCGGCCCTCTGGCGCTGGCTCGCGCCCACCGCGCGCAGACCGCTCGCGTGCTGCTCATGAGCACCGACCTGCCGGTCACCGACATCGCATTCGCCGCCGGTTTCGGCAGCGTGCGGCAGTTCAACGACACCATCGCCGCGGTGTACGAGCGCACACCGTCGGCCCTGCGGGCCGGCGCCCGGGTGCGGGCCGGCAGCCGCGACCGGGACACCGAAACCGGCACCGGCACCGGCACCGGCACCGGCACCGGCACGAGGATCAGCCTGCTGCTGCCCGCCCGTGCACCGTTCGACGGCACGGGCCTGCTCGGCTTCCTGGGTGTGCGGGCCATCGACGGTGTCGAACGGTCCACCTCCGCCGGGTACGAACGCACCCTACGGCTCCCGCACGGCTGGGCCACCCTGCAGCTGGCCGTCGCGGGCACCCTCGAGGCACCCGCGATCGCCTGCACCGCCCGGCTGAGCAGCCTCGCCGACCTCGCTCCTCTCGTGAGCCGGGTGCGCCGCCTGTGCGACCTCGACGCGGATGCTCAGGCCATCGATCGTGCCCTGGCCGACGACCCGGCCCTGGCCGGCTCCGTGCACGGTACCCCCGGCATCCGGGTGCCGGGCAGCCTCGACCCCGAGGAGACCCTGTTCCGGGCCCTGCTGGGCCAGCAGGTGTCTGTCGCCGCCGCCCGCACCGCCCTCGGCCGGCTCAGTGCGGCCCTCGGCGAGCCGGTGCCCGGCGCCACCGCCCCAGACACAGACACAGACACAGACACAGACACAGACACCGCTACCGCCACCGCCGCCCCACAGCTGCTCTTCCCCACAGCCGCCAGCATCGCCGAACATGGCCGCGAGGTGCTGCGCGGCCCTGCGGCCCGCATCGACACGATCATCCGCGTCGCCGCGGCGTTAGCTGCCGGCGACCTCGTGCTCGACGTCGGGGAAACCCGCGACGATCTGCAGGCCCGACTGACCGCCCTGCCCGGCATCGGACCGTGGACTGCCGGGTACGTGGCCATGCGGGTTCTCGGCAGCCCCGACATCCTGCTCACCAGCGACCTCGCCCTGCGCCAGGGCGCCGATCGGCTCGGCCTGCCCGCAACGGCCAGAGACCTCGCCGCCCACGGCAGCGTCTGGGCGCCATGGCGCAGTTACGCCGGCATGCACCTCTGGCGGGCGGCGGGAGCCCCACGACCGGCCGGGCAGGCAGTTCACGGCAAGAACGGTTCTGGCCGGTTACGCTGAAGAAGTGAAGTTTGCGCATCTCAGAGTTGAAGGCCAATCCACCCCCCGTCTAGCCATCGTGGTGGACGACGCGGCACTCTTCCTCGACGAGGTGATCGATGACGCCCCGCGCGACCTCCAGGACCTCCTCGAGAAGGGCGCCCCGGAATACGACAGGGTGCGGGCGCTCACCGCGAACGCGCTGACCCACGGTGCCAGCCTCACCCCCATCGACGATCTGCGGCACTCGTCTGCGGTGTTGCGCCCCCCGCAGATCATCGCGATCGGCGCCAACTACGCGGCCCACTCCTCCGAGCTCAAGCTGCGCAGCGAGACCGCCGCGACGGTGTTCTCGTTGTGGCCGAACTCGCTCACCGGCCACGAGTCGATCATCTCTTGGCCGAGCGATCTCACCGGCCAGGTCGACTACGAGGCCGAACTCGGCGTGATCATCGGCCGGCCCGCCCGCAACGTGTCGGTTCGCGACGCCCTCGACTACGTCTTCGGGTACACCGTCGTGAACGACATCACCGCCCGCGACCTGCAGTTTTCCGAGGCGCAGTGGTCCAGGTGCAAGTCGTTCGACGGGTTCACCCCCACCGGCCCGTTGGTGGTCACCGCAGACGAGATCGCCGACCCGCAGAACCTCTGGCTGACCACCCACGTCGACGGGCGCATCCTGCAGGACGCCTCCAGCGGCGACATGGTGCGCACGGTGGCCGAGATCATCGCCTACCTGTCGCTGACGTCCACGCTGCTACCCGGCACGCTGATCTCCACCGGCAGTCCCGGCGGCGCCGGCTACAGCCGCAAGCCGCAGGTGTTCCTCAAGGACGGCTCGACCGTCACCGTCTCCATCGACCGGATCGGGCTCCTCACGACCCACTGCCGTGAAATCTGAGCCTGGCCGGCCACCGGTCACCATCTCGGTCGTCATCCCGGTCTACAACGACGCCGACTTCCTGCGCACCTGTCTGCGCGCACTGTCTCAGCAGCGCCGGCCGGCCGACGAGATCATTGTGGTCGACAACGCCAGCACGGATGCGACGGCCGCAGTGGCCACCGCCGCCGGTGTGTGCCTGGTCCGCGAACCGCTGCGGGGAATCTGGCCGGCCACCGCGGCCGGCTACGACGCGGCCACCGGCGACGTGATCGCCCGGCTCGACTCCGACTCGGTGCCCCCGGTGGACTGGCTGGAGCGGATCGAGGCCCGATTCACGACCCATCCCGACACCGCCGTGTACACCGGTCCCGGCGACTTCTACAACTGCGGCCCCGTCACAGCCTGGTTGGGTGGCCGGGTCTACATCGGCGGCTACTTCCGCTGGATGGGGTTCTGGCTGGGCCACCCGCCGCTGTTCGGATCGAATTTCGCGATGCGCCGACAGGTCTGGGCCGCCAACCGCGACAGGGTTCGCCGCACCCGCAACGATGTGCACGACGACCTCGACTTCAGCATGCACCTGGGCCGCGACGAACCGGTCACTCTCGACCGCTCCCTCAGAGTAGCGATCTCCGCCCGCCCGTTCGAGACCCCGCGCGGGCTCGGCCGCCGGGTGGCGTGGGCCGGCCGCACTCTCTTCTCGGGCTGGCCGGACTACTCGCCCTGGCGCATCCGCCGGCGCGCGGCGAGTCGCCGCAAAAGACCGCTTCGCGCGCTCTGACAGGTCGTTTTGCGGCAACTCACAACCAGGAATCCCTGCCGTCAGCGACCGCTCGCGTAGAGAGCGAGCAGGTCGCGGGCCAGCTGGTGCGGGGTGGTCTCGCAGGGGCTGTGCCCGGCCGGGTAGACGCGCAGGTCCGCGCCGATCCGGTGGGCGAAGCTCCGGTGCTGCGCCACCTTCCACAGGTCGCGGTCGCCCACGGCGATGAGCTTGGGCACCCGGCTGCTGGCCAGTTCCCTGCGCACATCTGGGGTGTGCTTCATCAGAGCCATGATCTGGTCGAGGCTGGTGCGCCGGGTGTAACCGAACCGCCTGCGCGCCAGGTCGAGACGGCCGGGCCGGGTGTGGTTGCGGTTGGTGACGATGCCCCAGATCATCAGGGACGCGATGGTGTGCGCGGGCACCAGGCCGCTGATCGAGCCGAGCCAGCGCACGCCGCGAAAGGTCTGGCCGGGCCCCGGCGGCGTGGTCAGCAACACCAGCGAGGCGAACAGCTCCGGCCGCCGCGCCAGGGCCAGCTCGGCGACGAGGCCGGCGAACGAGTAGCCGAGCACGTGCACCGGGCTCTCCCCCGATTCCAGCACCGCGACCAGGTCGGCAACGAAGAGGTCGTAATCGAAACGCCGGCCCTGCACCGGCCCGGCCGCCGCGGACTCGTACTGGCCGGCGAGGTCGAAGCTCTCCACCCTGTAGCCGGCGTCGGCGATCAGCGGCGCGAGCAGCACGAAGTCCTCCTTCGACCCGGTGGCCCCCGGCACGAGAAGGACCCGCGGGTCGCCCCGCCGGCCCAGCCCGATGGCGGCCAGCCGGCCGCTGGGCGCGTGGAACCTGAACCGCTCGGTGCCCGGCGGCAGGATCGTCCAGTCGAGGTCGGGCAGGGCGGCGTCGAGCATCGCGAGTCGATCGGGCCGGATCGGCTCGTTCCTGTGGAGCGGTTGCCTCACACGCAGGGACACGGCACCAGAGTAGCGCCGCCCGCCATTCCTCGGCGGGCCTACTCGATGATGGGGATCGAGGAAGTTCCGGTGTCGGGCCGCATCCCGGACAACCGGGCCGGTTCGAGCTCGCGCATCACGTCTTCCCTGGTCATCAGGTTGGCCTCGACCACCAGGTCGGACACGTTGCGCCCGGTGAGCAGCGCCGTCTGAGCGAGCGCCGCGGCGGCCGCGTAGCCGATGTGCGGGATGAGCGCGGTGATCACGCCGACACTCGAGCCGACCATAGCGGCGAGCCGGTCCTCGTTGGCGGTTATGCCGTCGATACAGTTCACCCGCAGGGTCCACATCGCCTGGGTCATCCAGGTGAGGCTCTGGAACAGGTAGTGAGCGATGACGGGTTCGAAGGCGTTGAGCTGCAGCTGCCCGCCCTCTGCGGCCATCGTCACCGTCACATCCGCCCCGGCGACGGCGAAGGCAACCTGGTTGACGACCTCGGGGATGACCGGGTTGACCTTGCCGGGCATGATGCTCGAACCGGCCTGGCGGGGCGGCAGGTTGATCTCGCCGAACCCGGCCTGCGGGCCGGAGGAGAGCAGCCGCAGGTCGTTGCAGATCTTGGAGAGCTTGATGGCGCTGCGCTTGAGGTTGCCGCTGAACGACATGAAGCTGCCGGCATCGCTGGTCGACTCGATCAGGTCCGGCGCCGCCTCCAGCTTGAGCCCGGTGATCAGATTGAGGTGGCGGATGGCCGCGGCCGCGTACCCGGGATCGGCCGTGATGCCGGTGCCGATCGCGGTGGCGCCCAGGTTGACCTCGGCGAGAAGCCAGATCGTCTCGGTGAGCCTGTCGTAGTCCTCGCCGAGGGTGGTGGCGAAGCCGTGGAACTCCTGGCCGAGGGTCATCGGCACCGCGTCCTGCATCTGGGTGCGCCCCACCTTGAGGATCTGCTCGAACTCCTCGGCCTTGACCGAGAAGGAGCCCTGCAGCGCTTTCAGTTCGCGGAGCAGGTGCTTGAGGAAGAACGCCAGGGCGATCTTGATCGCGGTGGGATAGGTGTCGTTGGTGGACTGGCTGCGGTTGACGTGGTCGATCGGGCTGAGAATGTCGTAGCGGCCGCGCCCATAGCCCGCGTTTTCCAGCGCGAGGTTGCAGATGACCTCGTTGGCGTTCATGTTGGTGGAGGTGCCGGCGCCGCCCTGCATGACTCCCACCACGAACTGGTCGTGGTGCTTGCCCTCGATGATCTCCTGGCAGGCGGCGTCGATCCAGTCGGCCCGCTTTTGGGAGAGCGCGCCCACCTCGGCGTTCGCGCGGGCGCAGGCCTGCTTCACCGAGGCGAGGGCCACGACGAAGTCGGGGTAGACCGAGATCGGACGCTTGGCGATGGGAAAGTTCTCCAGCGCCCGCTTGGTGTGCACACCCCAGTAGGCGTCCGCGGGGACCTCGACGCGGCCGAGCGAATCGCGCTCGATGCGGAAGCCGGGGGTGACGGCGGGGATGTCGGCGCTGAGATCCTGGGTGCTGGTCGTGTCTTCTATGGTCAATTCGGCGTTCGTCGTTTCGGTTCTTGCGGACATGCTGCTGGTGGGGTGCACGTGGGCTCCATTGCCTTCGGTGAAGAGCTTGTGGCTCATGACCGACCCACTCTATCGCGAGGCCCCGGCCCGGCACCGGAGCCGCACGTTTCGCCTGCGTTACGCAGGGAACCGTCGTCTCCGGGCAGGGTCTGTGCAAGAAAACGCAGGTGCGACTCCACAAGTTACGTGGCGGCGGGCTCCTCGGGGAGGACGTCGTGTTCGATGGCCTCGTAGCCTTCAGCGGAGCTACGCGGCTTACTGGAGTAGCGCATCCCTCGCACGGCGCACGCACCAGAAGCCAGTTGAGGCCCCCTGGAACGCATCCAGGAGGCCTCAAATGTCATGTCACAGCCGGCCAGTCGCGGTGGCGGGCGCGCGCATCCGTTAGACGCCGAACAGGACCTCGACGGGACCGCGCACGAAGAAGACCAGGAAGCCGACCGCGACGACCCAGAGCAGCGGGCTGATCTCACGCGCCTTGCCGGAGAGCGAGCGCACGATGACCCAGCTGATGAAGCCGGCGCCGATGCCGTTGGCGATCGAGTAACTCAGCGGCATCACGATGATGGTGAGGAACACCGGCAGCACGATGGAGAAGTCGCTGAAGTCGATAAACCGGATCTGCGACACCATCATGGCACCCACGATCACGAGGGCCGCTGCGGCCACCTCGAGCGGAACGATCTGGGTGAGCGGGGTGAAGAACATTGCGGCCAGGAACAAGAGCCCGGTGACGACGTTCGCGAAGCCCGTTCGGGCACCCTCACCGATTCCGGCGCCGGACTCGATGAAGACAGTGTTCGACGAGGAGGAGGTGGCGCCACCGACGACGGCACCGACGCCCTCGACGATCAGCGCCGACTTGAGCCGGGGGAAGTTGCCGTCCTTGTCGGCGACACCGGCCTCGTTGGAGAGCCCGGTCATGGTGCCCATGGCGTCGAAGAAGTTCGTGAAGACCAGCGTGAAGACCAGCATCACTGCCGCAAGAACACCGATGCGCTCGAACGCGCCGAAGCTCACCTCGCCCACGAGGGACAGGTCGGGCAGTGCGACGAAGCTGGTCGGCAGCACCGGGGCGTTGAGGTTCCAACCGGCCGGGTTGGTGCCGAGCGAAGGACCTACCTTGAAGATGGCCTCCAGGATCACGGCGAGCACCGTGGTGCCGACGATACCGATGAGCAGGGCCCCCTTCACCTTGCGGGCCACAAGCACACCGATCAGCAAAAGCCCGATCACGAACACCGCGGTGGGCAGGCTGGCGACCGAACCGGACTCGCCCAGCTGCACGGGCGGGGAGGCGACGCCGCTGGAGCGAACAAAACCGGAGTCGACCAGGCCGATGAACGCGATGAAGAGGCCGATCCCCACGGTGATGGCGATCTTGAGCTGACGGGGCACGGCGGTGAAGATCATTTCGCGCAGGCCCGTGGATGCCAGCAGCACGATGATGAGGCCGTTGATGACGACCAGGCCCATGGCCTCCGGCCAGGTGACCTGGCCCACGACGCTCACGGCCAGGAACGAGTTGATACCGAGCCCGGCTGCGAAACCGAACGGCAGTCGGGCGATGACACCGAACAGGATGGTCATCACCCCGGCCGTGAGCGCGGTCACCGCGGCGACCTGGCCGTTGGGCAGCCAGTTGCCGGCGACATCCACCGCGGCCTGGTCGGCACTGAAGCCGCCGAGGATCAGCGGGTTGAGGATGACGATGTAGGCCATCGTGACGAAGGTGACCAGGCCGCCACGCACCTCGCGGCTCCAGGTGGAGCCGCGGCGAGTGACCTCGAAATACCGGTCGAGCACGGACTTGGTACCGCGCCCCGTGGGCTCGGATGGACCGGACGCCAATGGGGTTCCGGTCGAGGTGCCTGTCGTGGCGGTTGGGGCTGCTGCGGTGGACTCGTGCTCTGATGCGGAAATGATGCTCTCCCGGTCGGTGTGCGGCGGCGTGCCAAACGCCTTATTCTACGACGCGTCCCGCGGCCGTGATAATCGGCCCAACCTGGCTGGCTAAACGTGCGGCACGAATTTGCCCCAGGCGACCCGCCGTTCGGCCTGCGGATCGGCCTCGATCCGGTCGCGGCTGTCGATGACCAGCGTCAACCTGTCCGCCTCGGTATATGGCGGCCAGGCGGCATCCGGAACGCCCGTGCCGGCAAAACCCAGCCACCAACCCTGCATGCGCGCACCGATGGCCTTGAACTCCCGCCGGCCGCCGAGCACCGTCATGCCCCGGCCGAACCAGCCGTCCAGTCTGTCGAAGAGCGGGAACAGTTCGAGGCCGTGCGTGGCATCCAGGCCCATCCGACGCAGTAGCCGGGGCGCGGCGTCGAACCTGTAGAAGTACACCGGGGCGTATCTGGAGTGCCGCTCGCCCACCTTCACGCTCGGATACCAGAACGAGTAGTCGCCGCCGAAGTCGAGCGCGGCCCGCGCCGCGGGGATGCCCGGGTACTGCGCTTTGAGGGCCTTCTTGGCCTTCTTCTTGGTGTTGGCGAAGACCGCCCGCATGCGCGGCGGCGTTGACGCGAGAATGTCGATGCGGCCGCTGAACAGCGAACCCTCGCGCTGGTTGGTGCCGATGAGCAGCGGGATGCGGTGCGCCCGGCCGTCGCGGAACGCGTCCAGCGGCCGTTCGGGCAAGAAATCACCGTCGATGACCGGGCAGAGCGGGATGGTGCCTGGGTACTGGTCGGGCGAGCGCACGGTGAGGGTGGTGGTGGCCTGGGCGAGGCGGGCGGGGTCGGCGTCCAGCAGCAGACGAACGGCCTCGGCGTCGGTCAGGCCCGAAATCACCGGCGGTTCGGCCTGGTGCCCTGCGCCGGCGGTCGGCGATGCCGGGGCAGCGGGGGCCTGCTCGGCGAGGATGCGCACGAATGTCGCCGCCCACTCGGCGGTCAGCGCCGGCGGGTACACGGCGTTCGGCGGGGCGCTCTGGGCGATGGCCCGCTGGAACAGCCCCGCGGCCGCCGGCACGGTCATCAGGGTGGTCACCGCGTTGCCGCCGGCCGATTCGCCGAACAGGGTCACCGCATCCGGGTCGCCGCCGAACGCACGGATGTTGGCGCGCACCCAGGCAAGCGCCGCGACCTGGTCGCGGAGACCCAGGTTGCTCTCGAACGGCCGCTCGGGCGTGGAGTAGCGACTGAAGTCGAGGTAGCCGAGCGCGCCCAGCCTGTAGTTCATGCTCACGTACAGGATCCCGGCGCGGCGGACCAGTCCCTCACCCTGGCGGGGATTCTCGCGCGACGACCCGACGCTGTACGCGCCGCCGTGCACGAACACCATTACGGGGCGAAGCGCCCCGTCGTCGATCGGCGCATCCGGGGCGATCACGTTGAGGGCCAGGCAATCTTCGCTCTGCGGGATGCGCGGGTGCGCGCCGAGGAACTGGCCCTTATGGCTCTGGGTGGCGACCGGTCCGAACTCCGTCGCGTCGCGCACGCCCGGCCAGGGCGGAGCCGCGGCGGGGGCGCGGAAACGCAGTGGGCCCACCGGAGCAGCCGCATAGGGGATGCCTCGCCACGCGCGGATTCCGCGCTCGCTGACGCCGCGCACCAGCCCGCCGGACACCCGGATCTCGAGGGGATCGAGAGCGCGCGCGCCGGTATGCGAAGTCATGGGGTGATCCTAATCCGGTCCGCTGACCCCGGGGCAAACTCGGTGGTGCGGCTGGCGGAGCACTACGCTCAGCTAGGGCTGCGCGAGGTATGCGTGCGGCCGGATCCCAGAGAAACGAGACACCAATGGCACTGCCCTGGACCCTGCACGGCGACGGTAAGACCGTCGGCCCGACCGACGTCGTGGCCCCCGGCGAACGCCTGAATTGGCCGATTACGATCGGCATCGGAGCCCAGCACGTGGTCGCGATGTTCGGCGCGACCTTCCTGGTCCCGTTGATCACCGGTTTCCCGCCGAGCACCACCATCCTCTTCTCCGGCATCGGCACGATCCTGTTCCTGCTGATCACGCGCAACAAACTGCCGTCCTACCTCGGGTCGTCGTTCGCGTTCATCGCCCCGATCACCGCCGCCGTCGCTACCGCGGGCATGGGCAGCGCGCTGTTCGGCATCCTGGCCGTCGGAGTGCTGCTGGCACTGGTCGGCGCCATCGTGCAGTTCACCGGGGCCGGCTGGATCGACGCCCTGATGCCGCCGGTCGTGTCCGGTGCGATCGTCGCGCTGATCGGCTTCAACCTGGCACCGGTGGCGAAGGCCAACTTCACCCTCGCGCCGCTCACCGCGCTGATAACCCTCGCCGCCGTCATCCTCTCAACGGTGCTGTTCCGCGGCATCCTCGGCCGTCTGTCGATCTTCCTGGGCGTCATCGTCGGTTACATCGCCGCGGTCATCCAGGGCGAGGTCGACTTCAGCGCCGTCGGTGACGCCGCCTGGGTCGGCCTGCCGCCGCTGACCCTGCCGACGAACCCGTTCGAGAACCCCGCGGTGTGGGCGATCCTGCCGGCGTTCCTCCCCGTGGTGCTGGTGCTGATCGCCGAGAACGTGGGCCACATCCGCGGTGTCGCGCAGATGACCGACAGCTCGGTCAACAAGCTCACCGGCCGTGCCCTGCTCGCCGACGGCCTCGCCACGGTTCTGGCCGGTTTCGGCGGCGGCTCCGGCACCACCACCTACGGCGAGAACATCGGCGTGATGGCCGCCACCCGGATCTACTCGACGGCCGCGTACTGGGTGGCCGGCATCACCGCGGTGCTGCTGGGCCTCTCCCCCAAGATCGGCGCCGTCATCAGCACCATCCCGGCGGGCGTGCTCGGCGGCGTCACGACGGCCTTGTACGGGCTCATCGGCATCATCGGCGTGAAGATCTGGCTCGACAACAAAGTGGACTTCAGCAAGCCGGTCAACCAGTTCACCGCCGCCACCGCCCTGATCATCGGCATCGCCGACTACACCTTCAGCGCCGGCACCCTCACGTTCAACGGCATCGCGCTGGGCACCGTGGCCGCCATCGTGATCTACCACCTGATGACCTGGGTGGCCCGGGTGCGCCGCACGGCGTAGCCCCCCGCCGGCCCGCGAACTGTGAGCCAAGCACCTTCCCGAGCGGTTTTTCGGGGCTTTTCTCTCGGTTCGCGGGGCTGGTCGCTACTGGTGCAGCGCGGGGACGATCAGGTAGACGCCGTAGAGCACGATCAGGCCGCACAGCCCGAAGCAGAGGTAGCCTGCGTACTGAGCGACCGACTTCTGGATGTCGGTGAGCGGGTTGGCCTTGAGGGCCTTACGGGCGCGTTTGGCGTCCTTCGCGGCCCGCGCCGGGCTGAGCACGGTGATCGCGCCGGTGAACTCGGCGGGTTCCACCGTCGGGATGCGCCCGGCCGTGGTGAGCAGGCGCAGGCCCAGCGAGTAGAGCGAGACGACGACGGCCGAGGACACCAGCGCGGCTGCCGCGACAACGAGGAAAGCGGCCCAGTCGATCACAGTGCAACCTTCTGTCGGTCCTTGCGGGACGGTTTGCGGGGCGTTTTCCTGATCTTCACGACGTGGCCCGCGTCATCGATGTCGTGCAGGTTGTCGTGTGAGATCCTGTCGCGCTTGGACCACTGGAAGAGCACGTAGACCACGGCCGTGCCG
Organism: Cryobacterium sp. TMT4-31; assembly: GCF_004403385.1. Classification (NCBI taxonomy): domain Bacteria; kingdom Bacillati; phylum Actinomycetota; class Actinomycetes; order Micrococcales; family Microbacteriaceae; genus Cryobacterium; species Cryobacterium sp. TMT4-31. Next base: position 180,088 of record NZ_SOGI01000074.1, on the reverse strand, counting down.
ATGACGACGTCGAGCACGATGCCGATCGGGCCGAGCAGGGCCAGACCTGCGGCGAACGCGCCCATGATGGCGGAAGCCGGCAGGGTGAGCAGCCAACCCAGCGCGATCTGGCCGGCCATGCCCCAACGCACCGTGGAGCCGCGTCGGCCCAGGCCGGAGCCGATGACCGACCCGGAGGCGACCTGGGTGGTGGAGAGAGCGAAGCCGAGGTGGCTGGACGCGAGGATGGTCGCGGCGGTGCTGGTCTCGGCAGCGAAGCCCTGGGCGGGCTTGATCTCGGTGAGCCCACGGCCCATGGTGAGAATGATGCGCCAGCCGCCGGTGTAGGTACCGATCGCGATCGCGAGGGCGCAGCACGCCACCACCCAGAACTGCGGTCCCGAACCCACGGCCTGGTAACCACCGGCGATGAGGGTCAGGGTGATGACGCCCATGGTCTTCTGCGCGTCGTTGGTGCCGTGCGAGAGGGCCACCAGCGACGAGGAGAAGATCTGCGCGTAGCGGAAGCCGCCGCGGCCATCAGGCTTGCCGGCGTCGCGGCGGGTGATGGCGTAGGCCAGGCGGGTGGCGAGGTACGCGACGATGCCGACGGTGATCGGAGCGATCAGCGCGGGCAGGATCACCTTGGCCAGGACGACGTCGAAGGCCACGGCCTGCGCCCCCACCCCGATGATGGTGGCGCCGATGAGGCCGCCGAACAGGGCGTGGCTGGAACTGGACGGCAGGCCGCGCAGCCAGGTGATCAGGTTCCAGACGATCGCGCCGATCAGTCCGGCGAAGATCATTTCCGGGCTGATCTGGATTCCTCCGTCACCCTCCTTGATGATGCCGCCGGACACCGTCTTGGCGACCTCGGTGGACAGGAACGCTCCGACGAGGTTGAGAACTGCCGCGACACCGACCGCGACCTTGGGCTTCATGGCCCCGGTTGCGATCGGGGTGGCCATGGCGTTGGCCGTGTCGTGGAATCCGTTGGTGAAGTCGAAGATGAGTGCCAGTGCGATGACCAGCGCGACGATAAGGGTGAAATCCACCGGCGTCTTTCCTTGTATTACCCGAACCGTGGTCGGGTACATACATAACCGGCACGCAAGAGAGATGGCTGGCTCGAAACCGGGCCTCGTTGATCCTGACAGCCTGAGGCGGGCAGGTCAATTCAGGGTGCGTTCATTCGTCGTTCACCCGGAATTGAGGTGGCAGGACGTCAGTCGCGGGCCACGACGGTGGCGAGGTCCGCACCGAAGGTGAACGTGGCCTCGACCCGCTGTCCGGCCAGCACACCGGGCAGCCAGTGCCTGGCGTCATCCCACATCTCGTCGACGGGTAGCAGGGCGATCGTGAACCATTCAGGGTTCAGCTCGTCGGATTCGCGCGGAATTCCGCTGAACCGGTCGGTGACGAAGACGTTCGACCGCTGGCTCCAGGCGGGTTTGTGCGGGAACAGGTAGGTGAGCACCCCCATCGGGGTGAGCGCGTCGGCTCCCACGGTCAGGCCCGACTCCTCCTCGATCTCCCGCACCGCGGCATCCAGGGCGGATTCACCGGGTTCGAGCTTGCCGCCGAGCCCGACGATGTTGCCCAGACCCAGGCCCTTCTTCTTGCGGCCGAGCAGAACCTGGGGCTCGCCGGTCTCGGAGAGGCGGGTGAGGTAGCACACGCACACCTGGGGCAGTTCGGTCATGGTGTCATCGTAGCGAGCGCCCCGCGGGGCTCCAGAATCCTCGGTTACGCTGTACCCATGGATTTTGTGCCTGAGACCGGAACTATCACGATGTTCACCACGACCTGGTGCGGCTACTGCTCGCGCCTGAAGAGTCAGCTCGACAAGGTCGGCATCGGCTACACCGAGGTGAACGTCGAAGAGGTCGACGGCACGTCAGAGCTCGTCATGAGCCTCAACGGCGGCAACCGCACCGTGCCGACAGTGCTGTTCCCGGATGGCTCGGCCGCGACGAACCCGTCGCTCGCGCAGGTGCAGGCCAAGCTCGCACCCGCCGCCTGACTTGTCGTCAGACAGAAACTGCCCGGCCGACCTGAGTCGTCCGGGCAGTTCTGTCATGAGTACGGGTTTAGCCGAAGAGCACGGCCGCTTCGTCGTAACGCTCCTGGGTGACCCGGTTGAGGTCCATGGTGGCGTCGGCGATGCTGACGTTACGGATGTCGGTGCCCTTGAGGGAAACCATCGAACCCCACTTGCCCTCGATGACGGCGTCGACCGCTGACATGCCGAGGCGGGTGGCCAGCACCCGGTCGTAGGCCGACGGGGCGCCACCACGCTGGGTGTGGCCGAGTACGGTCGCCCGTGCTTCGATGCCGGTGCGTTCTTCGATCATCGGGGCAATGAGCTCGCTGATGCCGCCGAGGCGCGGACGGTTGAACGCGTCCAGGCCCTTGTGCGAGTGCGCCTCGCCCATTTCGGCGAGCAGGAATCCTTCGGAAACCACGAGGACCGGCGCGCGGCCGCGGTCGCGGACGCTCTCGACCCACTCGCAGATCTGCTCGATGGTCTGCGGCTGCTCGGGGATGAGGATGGCGTGTGCTCCGCCGGCCATGCCGGAGTGCAGGGCGATCCAGCCCACGTGGCGGCCCATGACCTCGACGACCATGCAGCGGCCGTGGGAGTCAGCGGTGGTGCGGAGACGGTCGATGGCTTCGGTGGCGATCTCGACGGCGGTGTTGAAGCCGAAGGAGTAGTCGGTGGCGGCGAGGTCGTTGTCGATGGTCTTGGGCACGCCGACGATCTTGATACCGGCATCCGTGAGGCGGCGGGCAGCCGTGAGGGTGCCCTCCCCGCCGATGGCGATGATGGCGTCGATACCCTCGGCGTCCATAGTCTTCTGGATGTTTTCCGGACCCGCGTTCTCGCCCTCGTAAGGGTTGGTGCGCGAGCTACCCAGGATGGTGCCGCCCTGGCGGGACAGGCCACGAACGCTGTGCCGGTCGAGCTTCATGAACTCGCCCTGTACCAGCCCGCGCCAGCCGTTGCGGATGCCCACGAACTCCGAGTCGTATGCGCGTCCCCCCTTGAGGACGGCACCCCGAATCACTGCGTTGAGGCCCGGGCAGTCTCCGCCGCTGGTGAGGATACCGATCTTCATTTCTTGGCTACTCCTTATTACATGCATGTGTGTTTCGGCGGATCGCCCGTCCACCATCATGGCGGCGAGCATTGGCCTGGATCAAGTCAACACCGGCGGCGCTGCTCTGAGGTAGGGACTTCCGGCCCGGTGTTACAGCTCACCGTCCAGCGCCTGCGTGAGTACGTATACCAACGCGCTGGCCTGCACTGAATCTGCCGCGGAGACGTCTTCGTCTGCCCCGTCGAGCGCGCGGGCCGCGAGGCCCTGCTTGCTGCCGATGAGTTCGGCGATGCGCGCGTCAATAGTGTGTGCGGCGATGATCCGCCAGGCGGTCACAGGCTCGGCCTGGCCGATCCGGTGCACCCGGTCGATGGCCTGGGTCTGCTCGGCCGCCGTCCAGCTCAGTTCCGCGAGCACCACGTTGGATGCCGCCTGCAGGTTCACGCCGACTCCGGCCGCGGTCAGCGAGCACACCACGACGGCGACCTCGGGGTCGGTGTTGAACGAGTCGATCGCGGCCTGGCGGGCCAGGGCACTCTGATCGCCCCGCAGCGACACCGTGCGCAGGCCGCGTTTGGCGAAGATCTCCTCCGCGGCATCCATCACGTCGATGTGCTTGGCGAAGAAGACGACCTTGCCCACCGAGTGGGCCAGCTGGGCCGCGTAGTCCGCGGCGAGCCCGGCCTTGGCCTGACCGATCTTGCGCACCATGGTGAACACGTTCTCACCGGTGCTGGTGCCCTTGGATTCCTCGAGATCGGCGTGGGCGACGGCGCGGATGTACGCGGCGCGCTGCTCGTCGTCGATCTCCGGGTTGCGCACGCCGGGGTGGCGCGCGGCGACGAGGGCCTTGTACCGCTGCACCAGGCGGGCGCCGAGCTCACGTTCGGCCTTCTGGATGGAACGGCCCAGTTCGCTGTCGAGCTCCACCGGAAGGTCGGCGATGCGCTTGGCGGGCAGGTCGGCGGCGACGTCGACCTTGCGGCGGCGCACGATGCCCATGTCGATGACCGCGGCGCGGGCCGCGGTGTAGAAGCCGGCATCGGCGGGGGTAAGCCCGGTCTCCTCCAGGCGTGCCATGAGCTTGGCGGTCGGCTTGTCGCCGTCGATCCAGCCGAGGAATTGCCAGATGGCACGGAAGTCGTCGACGTCGTTGATCAGCGGGGTTCCGGTCAGCGCCATCAGCAGCGGGTTGTTACCCGGGGTGCGGCGGCGGATCTGCTCGGCGAGGCTGAGCACGTGCTTGGACCGCTGCGACTGCAGGTTCTTGATGAAGTGGGCCTCGTCGACGACCATGCCCTTGAAGCCCAGGGTGCCGAGCCAGGCCAGGTGCCGGTCGAGAACGTCGTAGTTGACCACGACGACATCGGCGAAGGCGTCGAGGGTGTCGCCGTCACCGTGGATGACCGTGGCGCGACGGTGCGGCGTCCACAGTTCGACCTCGCGCACCCAGTTCATCTTCACGACGTTGGGCACGATCGCCAGCAGCGGGTAGGCACCGGCGACGGAGGCGGCGAGCAGGCTCTGCGCGGTCTTGCCGAGGCCGGGCTCGTCGGCGAGCAGGTAGCTGCGGTGGCCGAGGCGGGCGCTTTCCACGAACCGTGCCTGGTGGCGCATAAGCTCCATGCCGCGCGGAGAGAACCTGTCGGCGTTGGGCGCTTCGGGCAGGTCCATACTGGCGGCCTGGCCGCCGGAACCGAACTCGAAGGCCTTGAACAGCGGGCCGAGCAGTTCCCAGTTGGCCAGGCGACGGGCGGCAGAGACCGGCGCGGCCTTCACGGCGCTGAAGTCGGGGGCCAGGAACGGATTGGCCATCTGGCGGGCACGCACGGACTGCGGGATGACCTGGTTCTGCGGCACCTCGGGCTTGGCCTCGGGTTCGCGGGTGATGATGAGTTCGTCCGGGCTGAGTTCCGCGCCCGATTCCAACAGCCAGTCGCGGCGGAACCGCTGGGCGACGGTGGAGACGCCGGCATCCGGTTCGAGCAGGGTGATCAGACTGGTGTCGCGGGCCGCGGTCTTCGCGAGGATCTGGGCGATACCGTCGAGGCGTTTGAGAAGTTCGGCGCGGTTCGCGTCGGTCAGTTCGGGGTCGGTCTTCACGCGGGCGCGTTCTTCGCGCATCAGCAGCGCGATGACCTGGTACTTGGTGCGGTTGGTGGGGCCGAGCTTGGTGCCGCTCTGAGCCTTGGCTTCGACCTCGCGCACCTTGCGGGCGAGGATCGGGATGATCGGGGCGTCGTCGTCGCGCGAGCGCGGTCGTTGACGTGTTCGACCGCTGCCGGCTCCAGCGCGGCCCGCTCCGTTGGGGCGGGTGTGTGCCATTTTTCTCCACTTCACACCAGCGCATCACTCAATGCGCGCTGGTCGTGTTGCGCATCCGCAGGATGCCTGTGCGATCGATACGCCGAACCCCATGATCGAGCAGCGGGACGCCGCAGCTTTCAGTCACTTGTGCACTGATGGCCGCGGGGCCACGGTCGAGCCCGGCTCCAGACGCATCCTTAGTCTATGCCCGCCCCCGGATTTAGCGGTGCACAGCGGTCGGGACCTTGGTCCGGATTCCGACGATGATGAAGACCAGAGCGGCAATGAACTGAGCGGACACCCAGCCCTGCCCGTGCAGTTCGATCACGACGATCGGATTCCACAGCACCGCGATCGGCACCAGCCCGATGAGCCACCACCACGCCTTGGCCTGAATGACGAAGACGCAGATGATGAGAGCCAGGATGCTGACGATGTACCGGATGATCACAAAGCTGTCGACATCGAGCAGGGCCAGCCCGGCCAGCAGCGCGATCGCGCCGAGCAGGCCGGGTGCCAGGGCCGAGCGGGTATAGGCAGGTTCTGCCGGGGTGCCCATCAGACGCCCCCTCCCCCGCCGCCGCCTCCGCCGCCGCCGACGGAGCCACCACCGCTCGAACCGGAACCGGCCGAGCTGGCTGCGATACCCGTCGATGCTGACGTGGCGAACGCTGAGACGCCGGTGGCGAAGTACGCGGCGCTGAACGGCGCGGTACCGACGTACCAGTCCGGCTGCTGGTGGGCACCGGCATAGTAGTCGCCCAGCACCGTGGACCACTCCTTCTCCTGACCGGTCAGCACGGCGAACGGCAGCAGTCGCTCGTAGAGCTTGAGCACCTGCACGGGGTCGGTCGCCACCGCACCGGGAGTCTTATCCGGCCGGGACGGCGTGCGCAGGGCGCCGGCGGGGCTCTGCAGCACCCGAAGTCGGTCCGCTTCGGCCAGTGAGATGTACACGGAAACACCCTTCAGGTAGTCGCGCAGTTCGGCGCCGCGGGCCGTGAGCGGGCGCACGTCGGCCGTCACGGCGATCGTAAGTATCGCGGCGCCCAGGCCAACGACCAGGAGCAGCGCGGGCCACGCGCCGGCGACCTCGGTGGCGAACGACACTATGCTCGCGATCATCGCGACGAGGCCGGCGACGATGGCCACACCGAACAGCCAACCGCTGAGGGCGCCGCCCTTCTTCTCTCGGAGCCCGTCGGTGAGCAACTGCTTGCGGGCGTCACTCTTGGCGGCGGTCAGGGCGGTGCCCAGTTTCGCATCCGTCTTCTTGAAGTCCCGAATGGTGCCGATGGGCCGGTGGGCGGGGAACAGGGCGTCGAGGACGGCACGCTCGGTGGGGTCAATGCCCGCCCGGCTGCGCAACTCGAGGAGGTAGTGGTTCTTGCCGTCGCCCTCGAGGACCCGCACGTTGCCGTTCACGGCGAACTGCAGGAACTGGGCGGTGAGGGACTTGCCGCTGGCCTTGGCGCCGAGAACACCGCCGGCCTGCAACAGGTTCACGCCCGTCGGCGGCAGGTATTCGGCGATGATGGTGGGCCGGCCGGGCCGGTTGCGCCAGCGGGTGTTGCGCAGGGCGACGCCGATCACGGCCGTGGTCAGCGCGGCCAGAGCCGCGAGCAACGCGATCGTCGGGAACACGTTGGCGGTGAACGAATCGTCCCTGGGGACGAAAGTACCCTCGTCGAAGCCCACAGCGAGGGCGAGGCCCTCGTGCGGGCCCAGGTCGCGTGCGGTGGCCTCAATGACCCATTCGTCGCCGTCGGCGGCGCTGTCGAGCGTGTCGCAGGTCGCGCCGGATGTCGACACGCCCTGGTAGCAGGTGGTCTGACCGGTGAGGGCGGGAACCAGGTCGGCTGCCACGTGCACCGTGGCGGAGACGGTGCCGAACGGCTGGGCCCATCCGGTGCCGTTCACCTCCCAGAAGAACTCCTCATCCGTCGTGTCGTCGGGGAAGTGGGCGACGTTCTTCTGGGTATAGCTGATGACGTAGGTCTGTTCGCCGTGGACGAAGTCGTCGTCGGCGATGGTGATGATGAGGAACTCGTCATCGGAGTCGTCGCTGTCGGTGTCGGTTTCGTAGTCCCGCTCGGTGCCGTTCTCGTCGGTGACCCTGACGTTGGTCGGGTTGGTGGGCTCACCCCGGTAGTGGGTGGGGATCTGCCGCCGGATGCCCTTGTTCTGGTCGGTCTCGGGGAACTGGGCGACGAGGGTCTCGGTGGTGGCCAGGGTGGAATGGCCCTCCTCGTCACGGTCGAGCCTGTAGTCGGCGTGCAGGGACGCGAAACTGAAATCGTCGACGCCGGCCGAAACCGACTGGGGCGCGAATGTCGCTCCGGCAGCGCGGGCCGGGGCGGCCAAAGCCGACGCAGGGCTCGCGCCGAGGAGGGTGAGCCCGGCGAGAATCGTCGCGGCCAACGACAGTCGGAGGCGGAAACTGACGGGTCGGTGCATGCTCTCATGGTACCGAGGGAGGTCAGACACCGGTCACCGGCCGTGTGCGTTTCTCTCCGGTGCCGCGACGGGTGCGTCAGGCGGGGTGCCGGCTGACGGACAGCGTTTCCGGCGGGTGTTCAAGCAGGTCGACGAGTGCGGGCCGTAGCTCGGTGAACCAGACGACGTAGCCGGCTTCGATGAGGTGCAGGTGATCGGCCGACCATTCGGCGCTGAGCGTGCCGTCCTCGGCGGCCAACACCGGCCAGAGATCCAGGTAGCGAGCCTTGACGGTCGGCGCGAACTGGCGCAGGTGTCGGTTGACCGACCGGATCACGTGCACGAATTCCTTCTCCCTCGGGGGCACGGACTGGATGAGCAGCCGGGTGCCGGGCAGCTGCTTGCGCAGGGTGCACAGGATGGTCTCAATGTTGCGCACGATGTACTCGTCCGAACGGTTCCAGCCCACATCGTTGGTACCCACCTGCAGGACGACGGCATCGGGGTCGGCCTGCACAACCTGATCGAGCCGACCCAGGACCTCATCTGTCGTGTCCCCGTTCACGCCGAGGTTCTGCACCTCAAGGTCGGGGAACCGTTCCTCCCAGCGAGCGCCCGCGCTGAGACCATCGCCGACGAACACCACCGCACCGGACATCTGGACTCCTCACCGCTTGCTTCCATGATGCGCTCCGCGGTGCACGGTGGCTAGGGTCGAAACTGGCAAGGTCCCGTCAGCCGGCTCCCCCTCGAGCTCGCCGCACGGATGAGCGGTCAGCGGGGGGCGGGTCAGGAGCCGATGGCGGCCTCCGCGGTCGTGGCCGCCGGTGGGGCACCGATCGGGGTCCCCGGCTGGGTGGCGAGGGTGGCGCCTTCGGTTTCGGCAGCTTCGGTTTCGGCGGCGGCGGTGATGCGGTTGGCCATGCCGCTGAAGATCACGCCGTGGAACGGCAGGATCGAGAACCAGTACAGCCGGCCGCCGAGTCCGCGCGGGAAGAATACCGCACGCTGGCGGTAAATCGAGCCACCGTCATCCGTGGGCTCGGCACGCATCTCGAGCCAGGCCCGGCCGGGCACCCGCATCTCGGCGCGCAACCGCAGAAAGCTGCCTCGATCGATGCGTTCGACGCGCCAGAAGTCGAGCACGTCGCCGGTCTGCAGCCGGTCGGGATGCCGGCGGCCGCGGCGCAGGCCCACTCCCCCGACGACCTTGTCCATCCAACCGCGCACCGCCCAAGCGAGCGGGAACGAGTACCAACCGTTCTCCCCGCCGATGCTCTCGATGACCCGCCACAGGTCCGCCGGCTTGGCGGAGGTGCGCTTCTCCTTGAGGTCGGTGTACACGAGGTGACCGGCCCAGTCGGGGTCGCTGGGCAGCGGGTTGCTCGATGCCCCTTCCGTCGCGGCGTTCTGCCAGCTGGTTTCCACGTCGCCGTCGCGCACCCGGCCCAGGGCCAGGCGCACGGCCCGGCGATAGGTGGTGAGGCCGCCGGCCGGCGGTGGGATCACCGCGTCGATGTCGTGTTCGTGCATGACGCAGTCGTATTGCAGCGACGCGATTATCGGCACGGCCAGGCTGCGCGGGATGGGCGTGACCAGGTTGACCCACTGCGACGCGAGCCACGGGGTGAGCACCGGCAGTGGCGCGATCGGGCGCTGGTGCAGGCCCGCTTCGACGGCGTAGCCGTTCATCATCTGGCCGTACCGCAGCACGTCCGGACCGCCGATGTCGAAGGTGCGGTTGACCTCCGCGGGCACATCGGCGGCGGCGACCAGATAGTGCAAAACGTCGCGCACCGCGATGGGCTGGATGAAGTTGCGCACCCACCGTGGCGCCGGCATGTACGGCAGCACATCGGTCAGGTGCCGGATCATCTCGAACGACGTCGACCCGGAGCCGATGACGACCCCGGCCTGGAAGGCGACAGTGGGCACGCCGGAGTCCAGCAGGATGCGGCCGACCTCGGCGCGAGAACGCAGGTGCGGCGAGAGGGTCGGGCTGTCGGGGTGCAGGCCGCCGAGATAGACGATGCGCGAAACCATCGCCTCGGCCGCAGCGCCGGCCACGTTCCGGGCCGCGGTGCGTTCGGTCTGCTCGAAGTCGCCCCTGGCTCCCATCGAGTGCACCAGGTAGTAGAGCACGTCGATGCCGGCGCTGGCCCTGTCCACCGAGGCCCGATCGCCGAGGTCGCCCTCGACGATCTCGACGTCATCGGCCCACGGCACGTCGGTCAGTTTCTGGGGCGAGCGCACGAGCACCCGCACGGTATGACCGGCCTCGAGGAGTTTGGGAACCAGTCGGCCCCCGATGTAGCCGGTGGCTCCGGTGACCAGTACGCGGCGTGCGGTCTTCTCAATCATTGCGTCAGCCTAGGGGTGGAGTCTGGGCTGGACCTGCATATTCCCAGGCGGCAATCCGGGCCTGTGGATGGATCCGACGGCGACGGCCGGTCTGAGGGAAGATCGCCGGATGATCCTTCGACTCGACCCGCGGTATCCGCTCGTCTGGCGCACGCCGGACACCATCCAGCTGGGCATCGACCGGCCGTTGGCGATCGTACCGGGGGTGACGGCTCCGCTGGAGAGCGTCATCGCCGCGCTCCGGGTGGGGATTCCCCGGTCGGGTGCGCTGATGCTCGGGCGACAGTCCGGTGCGACGGATGCGGCGACCGCCGCCCTGCTCTCCGCCCTGGCCCCCGCGCTGGTCGGCCTCGACACTCAGCCGGCGGAGCCCGGTACCGACACCGTCCCTCTCACAGCCACCTGGTTCGGCAGCAGGAGGGCCACCCCGGTGCACCGCGGCAACCGTCCGGTGGTCTGCGTGGACGGCGCCGGGGCCACCGCCGACCGCATTCGGCACCTGCTGGTCGACCTGGGCATCACGGTTGCGACGCCAGGGCAGCTCCCTGACCTGGCCGTGATCGTGGACCATTTCGTGCTCGCTCCGGAGCGGCACGGTCACTGGTTGCGGCGGGATGTGCCGCACCTGCCGGTGCTGTTCAGCGACGCCGAAGTGCGGGTCGGCCCGCTCGTGGAACCCGGGGCCGGCCCGTGCCTGACCTGCCTGGACCTCGAGCAGGTCGACCTCGACCCGGCCTGGCCCGCGATCGCCAGCCAGTTGCTGCACCGCACGGCACCCACCGAAACGACCCGGCTGGGCATCGAGGTGGCCTCGACGGCGGCCGGCATCGTGCACGAGCGGGTGTTCGCGTCCTCGAACGAGTTCGCGGCCGCGTCACTGGCGATCGACGCTGAATCGCTGACGGTCAGACGCCGCGCGCACCGGCCGCACGAGCGGTGCGGATGCCGATTTCTGCCAGAAAGCGTGATCGTTCTCGCGGGGAACGCTGCTGGCTTCCGGCCGCGGACCAGCTGAGCGAGAGGCGTTTCCGCGCCCGGGTGACACCCACGTAGAGCAACCGGCGTTCCTCGTCGACCTGCTCGAAGGTGCCGGCGTAGCTGATCGGCACCAAACCCTCGGAGAGCCCCACCACGAACACGGCGTCCCATTCCAGGCCCTTGGCCGAGTGCAGGGTGGCCAGGGTCACCGCGGCGACGGTCGGTTCGTGCTGGCCGGCCTGGCGTTCCATCAGCTCGTCGGTGAACTGACGGAAGGTGGTGCCGGGGGCGGCCTGGTCGACGAGCCCCATGATCGCGTTCAACGCCTCCCAGCGGTCGCGCACCGCGCCGCGGGTTTCCGGCGCGGTCTGGCTCCAGCCCAGGCCCCGCAGCACGTCGCTGACCGATTTGAACAGCGGTTCGCCCATTATCGACACGGATGCCGCGCGCAGCGACATCACCGCCTGCTTCACCTCGGGCAGGTCGAAGAACCGCTTCGATCCGCGGATCTGGAAGCTCACGCCGACATCACCGAGCGCGGTCTCGAGCAGCGCGGCCTGCACGTTGACCCTGTACAACACCGCGATGTTCTCCGGTGGCACCCCGGCTTCGACGAGTTCGAAGATGCTTTGGGCCACCCCGCGGGCCTCGGCCATGTCGTTGGGGTATTCCCGTACGGCGGGCTCCACCCCGGTCTCGGCGACGGCGGCGTGCAGCGACAGCGCGCCGGGCCGGCCGCGCATCAGCTGGTTGGCGGTAGCGACGATGGCGGCCGTTGACCGGTAGTTCTGTTCCAGGCGTACCACTGTGGCGTCCTCGTAGTGCTTGGGAAAGTCGAGCAGGTAGTCGCTCCGGGCCCCGGCGAAGGAGTAGATGGTCTGACTGGCATCGCCGACCACGCACAGGTCCCGCCGGTCGCCGAGCCACAGTTTGAGCAGGTCGTACTGCAGCGGGGAGACGTCCTGGAACTCGTCGACGACGAAGAACCGGTACTGCTCACGCACTTGCAGCGCCACGGAGGGTTCGGCTTCGATCATGCCGGCCATGGCCAGCAGCACGTCCTCGAAGTCGATCTGTTTGCGGTCGTCCTTGAGCCGTTCGTAGCCGGCCTGCATGTCCAGGGTCTGGTCGATGTCGAGCCGGCCGGGCAGGGCACGGCCGGCGGTGGCGTACTGGTCCAGGCTGAGGCCGCTGGTTTTGCGCCACTCGATCTCGCCGGCCAGGTCGCGCAGGGTGGCGGTGTCCAGCTTGAGTTTGAGGACCTCGGCGGCGTGACCGAGCAGCCGGCCCTTGCCCTCGAGGATGCGGGGCGCTTGGCCGCCGACGACGTGCGGCCAGAAGTAGTTCAGCTGGCTCAGCGCGGCCGCGTGGAAGGTGCGCGCGGCGACGCCGCCGGCGCCGAGCTGGCGGAGCCGGCCGCGGAGCTCCGCGGCGGAGCGGGCGGTGAAGGTGAGCGCCATCACCCGGTTCGGCGAGTAGGCGCCGCTCATCACGCCGTAGGCGATGCGGTGGGTGATGGCGCGGGTCTTGCCGGTGCCGGCGCCGGCGAGCATGCAGACCGGCCCGATCAGGGCTTCGGCGGCGATGCGCTGTTGCTCGTCGAGTCCGGTGAGCAAGGACTCGGCGGTGGGGGTCAACCGGTCAGACACCGGGCTGCTCCGGCTGAGCCAGCCAGTCGTCGAGGAGCGCGCGGGCGATCGACGATGGGCCGGGCAGCATGATGCCGTTTTCGGGGTCGGCGAGCTCGGCGCGGCTGAACCAGCGCAGATCCAGGATCTCGGTGCCGTCGGGTACCAGAGAGCCGGCCTGCTGGCTATCGGCCAGACGGGCGGTGAAGCCGACCATGATCGACGCCGGAAACGGCCACGGCTGCGACCCGCGGTAGACCGGGTCGGTGACCCGCATGCCGGATTCCTCGAACACCTCACGCACCACGGCGGACTCGAACGATTCGCCGGGTTCGACGAAGCCGGCCAGCAGCGAATACCGGTTCGCCTCCCACATGGCGTTGGAGCCCAGCAGCACCCTGTCGCGGTCGTCGGTGATCAGCACGATCACGGCCGCGTCGGTGCGGGGGAAAATCTGGCTGCCGTCCTCGGGGCAGTGTCGCACCCAACCGGCTGTGGTCACGTCGGTCGCCGCGCCGCAACGCGGGCAGTGCGGGTGCGAATCGTGCCAGTGCAGGATGCCGAGGGATTCGGTGAGGATGCCGGTGTCCCGGTCCGAGAGGAGGGTGGCGTAGTCGCGCAGGCCCACCCACCTCGACGCGTCGGGTTCCAGCGCGGCGGCCTGGTCATCGTCCAGCGGCACGGCCACGAGCGGGGTGCCGACGGGTTCGGCGGCGTCGGCGTCCAGCGACAGGCCGAGGTAGACCCGCAGGGCGGCCGCCGGGTCGATGGTGAGATCGGCCGGCTCGAGCAACAACAACCGGGGCCGGTCGTTCCCGGCGGCGGCGAGCAGCACGGTACCGCGCCAGAGCGGCAGAACCCGGGTGCCGGCATCCGCCCAGAGCCGCTCGAACAAATCGGGTTGGGCGCGGGCGTCGTTGTCGCGATCAACGGCGTGCCTGGACAGTGGCAGCGTGGCCGTGAACCTGAACGACATGAGACCCCTCAAAAATCGGGCAACACGTGCCGAAGTTGTCTGCAGGCGTGGCGAATGGCCTCACCGGGAGGAACTCGACCTAACCTAGTAGGCATGGCCAGATCCCACCTCACTCTAGCCGCGTTGGCCACCAATGCAGTGCCGGAGCTCGACGTCGCCCACGCCCGAAACCACAGTCTCGGCGGCGGCGGGTTGTTCGACTCTGCCTTGCTGATCACCCGCGATGAGAAGGAACTGATCATCAGGGTTCCCACGTCGCAGGCGGCCGAAACCGAGCAGTCAGCCGACCTCGTGGCGTTGCGCGCTCTGACGACGGGCAACCGCAGCAGGCTGCCGTTCGACGTGCCGGTGTTCGTGGGCCAGGCGCCGTTCGAAGGCACCAGGGCTGTGGTCTACGAGCGTCTGCCCGGCGCCTCGTACGATGCGGATGCGCTCACCGGGCATGAGGGAGTGTCCGGGTCGATCGGCCGCGCGATCGCCGCCATCCACGGGCTGCCGTCGGCATTCATCGGCGACGCCGGCCTCGTGCAGCAGAGCGCCCAGGATTGCCGCACCGCCACCATCGACCTGATCGACCGGGCCGCGAACACCGGCAAGCTGCCCGCAGCGCTGCTGCGGCGCTGGGAACTCGCCACCGACGACAACGCTCTCTGGCAGTTCGCGCCGACGGTGATCCACGGGTCACTCACCGCGGAGTCCTTCCTGATCAGCGACGACGCCGTGTGTGGGGTGCTCGGCTGGTCTGGACTCTGTGTCGGCGACCCGGCCCGCGACCTGAACTGGTTGCTCGCCGCGCGCGGTGACGCCGCCGAGACTGCCGTGGCCACCTACACCGCAGCGCGGCAGGGCAACGACCCGCTGATCACCCAGCGGGCGATGCTCTACGCCGAGCTGGAACTGGCCCGCTGGCTGCTTCACGGCGTCGACACCCACGACGAGGCCATCGTCGACGACGCGGTGTCGATGCTGGACGGTCTGGTCGACAACGTGCACAGCCACACCATGAACTCGCTCTCCCCCGATACCGGGCCCATCCTCAGCGTCTCCGACGTCGAGTCGATGCTCAAGGACACCCCGCGCACCCAGGCCACCGGGTCCGCCGGTCGCAACAGCGACGACAACTCCGAGTACGGCACCAGCGAGTTCGCCGACACCGGCTCGTTCAGCAGGGTCACCAGCTTCGACGGCACCGGTTTCGACGGTGCCGGGTTCGATACCGGTTACGGCGACGACTCGACGGGTCCGATCCCCACGGTCGACGGCACGGCAGACGGCCGCGCGGACGACCCGGCCACCGACGACCACGCCGCCAGAAGGTCCTCCTCCGAGTAGAGCCGCTCGGGTGCGACGATGCGGTCGTCCGCGACGAAGTAGAAGACAGCGTCGACGCTGGCCGGGTCGATGCCCTTCCAGCGGGCGTAAGCGAGCCGGTACAGGGCCAGCTGGGTCTGCTTGAGTTCGAGGTCGGCGGCGTCCTTGGGCGCCTTGCCGGTCTTCCAGTCCACCACCTGATAGCCGGTGGGGGTCTTGTAGACGGCGTCGAGTTTGCAGATGAAGACCTGATCACCCAGCACGTGGTGGATCTCGATCTCCACCTCCTCGGGTGCCAACGTCGCCCAGGGCGACCTCTCGAAGGTGGCCTTGAACCGGTCCAGCTGTTCCAGCTCGAGCGGCATCCCGTCACCGGTGTCGGTGTCGACGTCGACGTCGAGTTCGTCCGGCCCGACGTCGATGAGGTCACCGGATGAGGCCCCGGCGGAGCGCTGTTCGACCCAGGAATGGAACAGGGTGCCCAGGCGGGTGGCCCGGTATGGGCGCTCCGGCATCGGCCGGCGCAGCCTGGCGAGCACCGCGGCGGGGTCGTCGACGTAGTCCTTGAACCGGGAGGCCGGGATGCGGGTGGGCACGCCGAGGACGCCGGGTCCGGCCAGGCGTTGGGCGCGTTCGGCCAGCAGCAGGGTCACCTCCCTAGACCAGGGCGTTTCGATGCGGGCGCCGTCGTCTTCGGCATCCGTGCCCGTGTCATCGTGCGCGCGCACCAGGGCAGCGGCGGCCTCGACCACGGGGCGGCGGGTGCCGAGCGGGTCGAACGGCCACACCTCGGTGGCGTCTTGGTCCGTCTGCGGCTTCTCGTCGAACTCGCTGCCCTCCGGCAGGGCGTCGATGAGACCCGCCTCGGCCAGTTCGAGCAGGTACCGGCTGGCCTTCCGCACGGTCGTGCCGCCGCCCCAGAACGCCCCGGTGAGCAGCAACTGCTGCTGGGCGCGGGTGGTGGCCACGTAGATCAGCCGGCGTTCCTCGGCGTCGTGCCGGTCGGCGAGCTGCTCTTTGTACAGCTCGAAATCGATGTCGAACGACATCTGGGTCTCATGGCCGAGGCGTTTGAGTTCCGGCAGCTCCGCCCGGTCGCCCCGGCAGGGGTAGGGCAGCTCACCGAAGCGCAACCAGCCGGAGACCTCGCGGGACGGGGCGGGCAGGTTCTTCTCGGTGAGGCCGGGGATGGCCGCATAGTCCCACTCCAGTCCCTTGGAGCCGTGGATGGTGAGGAGCTGCACCGTGCCCGGTTCGGCGGCCTCGCCGCGCGGGCCGAGGTCGTCCTGGCGTTCGGCGCGGGCCAGCCAGCGCAGGAAGCTGGCCAGGGTGCCCTGCTCGTCGCTGTCCAGGAACGCCGAAACGGCATCGTGGAAGGCATACAGGTTGGCCAGGGCCCGGCCGTGGCTCTCGTTGGCGACCAGTTCCAGGTCGAGCAGGGTTTCCTGTTCGATCAAACGCACGAAGTCGAGCAGGCCCAGGCCCGAACGGCTGCGGAGCCAGGCCAGCTGCCGGCCGGCCTGGCGCAGGCGCTGCCGGCCGTCGCCGCTGAAGGCGGCCAGTTGGCCGTGCGATTCGGGTGCGGAGGCCACAAAATCCAGCGCGTCCACGAGCGACCGGCTCTCCTCGGTGGCCACGGAGGCGCGCAGCTTGGCCTTGAGTTCGTCGGTCACGGCCTTCTGCGCCCAGTCGTGCGTGGCCAGCCAGCCCGCCACACCGGAGAGGGCCTGCAGGTCGCGCACGCCGATCCGCCAGCGGCCGCCGGTGAGCAGCCGGATCAGGTCGCTGCCGGCGGACGGGTCGTGCACCACGCGTAGCACGGCGAGTACGTCGGCCACTTCCGGGGTCGACAGCAGGCCGCCGAGGCCGAGCACGTGCGCGGGCACACCGTGTTCGCGCAGCACCTCGGCGTAGAACTCCATGTCGCGGCGGGCGCGGAACAGCATCGCGCCGGACTCGGGCTCAGCATCCACGCCGGCCGGCGCCGTGCCGAGCCTGGCGGCGAACCAGCGGGCGATCGCGGCGGCCTCGTCGGCGATGCTCTCGTACATTGCCGCGTCTACCCGGCCGGCGGCCTTGCCCGGCGGCACCTTGAGGGTCTCCACCTGAATGCCGTTGGGCCGGGCGCGCAGCTGCGCGCTCAGGGGCGCGACCAGGGCGTTGGCGGTCTCGAGCACGGTGACCGGGTTGCGCCAGGTGAACGAGAGCGACATCGACGGCGCCTCGGTGTTGGCCAGAGCAGCGAAGTCGGTGGAGAAGCCGAGCAGGTTCGCGGAGCTCGCGCCCCGCCAACCGTAGATGGACTGGTGCGGGTCGCCGACGGCCATCACCGGGTGGTGGGCGAACAGGGTGCGCAACAGCTCGGTCTGCAGCACCGAGGTGTCCTGGTACTCGTCGAGCAACACGATGCGGTACTGCTCGCGGTAGCGGGCCACCACGGCCGGCACCTTGCGGCAGACCTGCAGGGCCAGGGCCACCTGATCGGAGAATTCGATCAGGCCCTGGCGGCGTTTCTCGGCCCCGTAGGCATCCGCCAGCTCGGCCAGCACCGGCAACGGAGCGACGGCGCTGATGGCCTCCAGCACCGAGTCGTAGGCCTTCTTCTTACGCGGGTTGCCGAAGGGCAGGTCGGCGAGGTAGCCGAAGCTGTTCGCCAGGCGCGCGAGGTCGTGCGGCACCGGCTCCTCGCCGGGCACGAACGGGGGCGGGTTCTCGGCCAGGGCGCGGCTGAGCGAGAGCACGGCGTCGGTGACGGCGTCGACGCCCTTGCCGTACTGCACGAGCCGGCCGTCGCCGTTGGCCACGACCACCCGGCGGGCGAGCAGCCAGGCGCTGGTTTCGCTGAGCAGCACCGATTCGGGTTCGCGGCCGAGCAGCAGCGCGTTGTCGGTGAACAGCCGGCTGGCGAACGAGTTGTAGGTGGAGACCGCGGGGGCGTTGAACAGGTCGGCGGAGTCGAGGCTATGCATGGAGCCGGGTGCCGGCGGTGCGGTATCCGCATCGGCGCTCGTGGGCATCAGCCCGGCCTCGCTGAGCTGGCGGATGCGATCGTTGATGCGTTCAGCGAGCTCGCCGGCGGCCTTGCGGGTGAAGGTGAGCCCGAGGATCTGGTCCGGCCTGGCATGCCCGTTGGCCAGCAGCCAGAGCACCCGGTTGGCCATGGTCTCGGTCTTGCCACTGCCGGCACCGGCCACCACCAGGGTGGGCGTGAGGGGCGCCTCGATCACGGCCTGCTGCTCGCCTGTGGGCGGGAACATCTTCAGCGCCGCTGCGATGTCGAGGGCGGAGACCGCCCTGTTCTGAGAAGACGGGGTACTCATGAGCTGACCTGCTTGATGACGTGGATCCGGCACGAGCCGTAGGAGCGGGGGTTGAGGCAGTGGTCGGCGATCTCGGCCACGAAGGTGGCGCCGCCCATGCCGGCGGCGTCGTCGGTGACCCTGGTGGTGAAGGCCGCCAGTTCGTCCGGACTGAAGGCCGGCTGGGTGGGATTGCGGTAGTTCTGCTTCTGGGTGCCGGAGGACACGATCACCAGGCGCGCGCCGGCCAGCTCCATGCCGGGTTCTATGCCGTCGATGACACCGGCCGAGAAGGCCAACTGGTAGGCGCCGAGCTGCGGATGCTCGGCCACCCCGGTGTCGCTGGTCGGGTCGCCCTTGCCGGTCTTCAGGTCCACGATCACGGCGCGGCCGTCCGGCAGCCTCTCCACCCTGTCGATGGTGCCGGAGAGCACGGCGCCGTCCAGCTCCAGGGCGAACCGGCCCTCGGCGCTGAGCAGTCGGGTGCCGTCGCGGGCACCGTCGCCGAGGTACGCGGCGAGCCTGTCGGTGAGTTCGCGGGCCTGGGTCTTCTGCACCCTGGACTGCCAGTCGGCGTCGAAGACGAGTTCGTCCCAGCGGGCCTCGACGCCGGCCCAGAGCGCGTCGGCGGTGATCCCGGCCGGGTCCGGCGTGCGGGCCGGGTCGGTGGCGTCCTCCATCACCTTGTGGATGATGGTGCCGAGGTTGGCCGCGGTGCTGGAGTCGCCGCCGCCGATCTGGCCGATCAGCCAGTGCAGCGGGCAGGTTTCGAACGCGCTCATCCGCGACGGCGACACGCGCACGGGTCCGTCGCCGGCCTCGGGATCGTTGAGCGGCCGGACCGTGCTGGCCGGGCGGAGGCCGTACCAGTCGTCGGGTGACGCGCCGGGCACCTTCTCGCCGGCCAGGCGGGCGAGGGTGGCGGCGGCATCCGTGGCCCTGGCCGGCAACACGGCGGGCAGCGCGGCGACGGGGTCGGCTTCGGCCCCGTCGGCGGGCTGCAGCCGGGGTCGCAGGGTCTGGGTGAGGTCCCGGCGGAGGCGCCCGACCAACCCGCGCAGCGACAGCGGGTACCGGGCCAGCGGGGCGGGGTCGGGCTGCGGCAGCAGACGCAGGAACGCGGAGGGCTGGTTCTCATCGTTGTCGACGGCGGTCACCATCAGCTCGGTGGTGCTGCGGGAGGCGGCCTGGGCGAACATCCGCAGCTCGTCGTGCAGCACACTCGTGCGGGCGCCGGCCGGGTCGGGGGTCTCCCCGGCTGCCAGCAGGGCCAGGTCGCCGGCTCCGAGCAGCGAACCGCGGATGCGCAGGTCGGGCCAGACGTTCTCCTGCACTCCGGCGAGCACGACCAGGTCGAAGTCGCGGCCGATGGTGCCGCTGGGGGTGGACACGAGCACGGACTCGGCCAGGGCGCGGGGGGCGAGGGTGTCTTCGGGCACATCGGTGTCGACGAGGTGTTCGACGAAGAGCACGGGCGGGGCCGCCGGGGTGCGTTCGACGAAGCGCTGCGCGGCGGAGAACAGGGCCACGACGGCGTCGAGGTTGTGGTTGGCCTCGTCGGCGTCGATGCCGGTGCCGGTGGACTGCTCGGCCCAGGCCGGGGCGAGGCCGCTGCGCTGCCAGAGGCCCCAGAGCAGTTCCTCGATGGTGGCGCCGGCGGCGTAGGCGGTGCGGGTCTGCCGGAGGTTCTTGGCGCAGGATGCGGCGCGCCGGGCGGTGCGGTTGTCGATGCGCTCGAGCAGGGCCGGGCTGTGGAAGACCTCCACGAGCAGGTCGTCCGCGCTGCGGGCGCCGTCGGCGGTGAGTTCCTCGTGGCTGAGTTCCTGTTGGCGCAGCGCCGCGCGCAGCCGTCGCAGGGTGATCGGGTCGAGGCCGCCGAGCGGGCCGCGGAGCAGGTCCACCGCCGCGTCGGCGTCGAGCGGGCGGCGGCCCAGGGTGATGTCGAGGGCGAGGACGAAGGCGCGCACGGCCGGTTCGTCGCGGAGGGCGGTCTGCGCGGCGGCCACCTGGGTGGGCACCTCGAGCGCGGCCAGCCCCTTGGACAGCGCCGGCACGAGCGCGCCGGTACGCACGATCACGGCCATCCGCCCCCAGGGCAGGCCGTCGAGCACGTGGCGTTCGCGCAGGCGCCGGGCGATCACGGCAAGCTGGTCGGCGGGGCTGGCGGTGACGACGGTCTGCACGGCGAGCGGCGCTGCGGCGGTTTCCGGAGTGGTCGGTGCGAGCTCGGCACTGGCGGCCGCGCGTTGGGTGCCGGCGGCGGCGGCGCCGATCCGGCCGGTGAACTCGCGGATGACCGCGCGCAGCTCGGTGCCGTGCCGGTACACGGTGTCGAGGGTGAGGGTGGTTACGTCGGGCAGCCGCAGGTAGTGGCCGAGCCGGCCGAGGGCATCCGGGTGGGCGCCGCGGAACGACCCTGTGCTCAGGTCGGGGTCGCCGAACGCCACGATCGTGACACCACGGGCGGCGAACTGGGCCAGCAGGGCCAGGGTGGACTCGGTGGCCTCCTGGGCGTCGTCGAGCACGATGAGTTTGAGCGCACCGAGCGGGCCGAGCGGGTTGCCCGGCGTCACGGCGGCCAGGGTCGTGGGTCCGGCGGTGCCCGCCGGCCTGGCGGGCAGGCGCGGGGCATCCTGCACGATCGCCGCGGCGAACTGCACGAGCTCGGTGGAGTCGAACTGGCCGGGCCGGCTCTGGTCCTTGATGTCCTGGTAGTCGTCGATGAAGGCGGCCGCGGCGGCCCACTCCGGGCGGTCGTTCGCGGCGGCGAGGGTGGCCAGCCGTGCCGGGGTGACGCCGTACTCCACGGCGCGCATCATCAGGTCGCGCAGTTCGGTGCGGAAGCCGCGCAGACTGCGCACCTCGGCGTCGAGCGGGCTCGGCCAGGCCGGTCCGGTGCCGGAGGCGATGTCGCCGGCCAGGATCTCGGCGATGATCTGGTCCTGCTCGCCGCCGGTGAGCAGGGTCGGGCTGGTGCGGCCGGCCGCCACCTCGGCATCCCGCACGATCTGGAAGGCCACGGAGTTCATGGTGCGAGCCAGCGGGCCGTTGGTGGGCACCCTGAGGCGCAGGGCCAGCCTGTCGCGAAGCACCGTGGCGCCGGTGCGGGTGGGCACCAGCACCAGCACTTCGCTGGGCGAGATTCCGTGGGTCAGCACCCGGTCGGCGACGAACTCGACGAGGGTGTGGGTCTTGCCAGAGCCCGGGGCGCCTATCACGGCGGCCGACCTGTCCAGGCCCAGGCGCAGGACGGCCTCCTGGGAGGCATCCAGGCCGAGGGTACGGCCGGGCACACCCGGTTCGGCCGACCACGCCGGTGTCTCAGCAGCGTCGGAGACGGCGGGATCGTCGAGCAGTTCGGACACCGGGTTCATCACGGTCCAACGGTAACGGGTTGCGCCGACAGTGAACGTGGCGGGCCGAGCATGGGGCATGTCGTAATCTGAGCGGGTAGGCAACCGAAAGGCGCATCCGTGGACATTCGCATTGGCATTTTCAACTCCCCCCGGGAGATCAGCTTCGAGACGGCCCAGCCCGCCAACGAGATCGAGGAGACCGTCGCGGCCGCCCTCGCGGGGCAGACCGGGTACCTCAAGCTCAGTGACAAGAAGGGGCACGTATACATCGTCCCCACCATCGGCCTCGCCTACGTCGAGCTGGGCTCTGAGTCCTCCCGCCGCGTCGGCTTCGTAGCCTAAACCTGCGATGGAGCTCCTGTTCGTCGCCCTCGGCGGCGCGCTGCTCGGGCTGGCGGCTCGGTACGCCCTGCCCCGTCGCCTCACGCACGGTTCCGTGTTGGTGCCGGCGGTGGGTACCGGTGTCGCGTCGCTGGTCTGGGTCGTGCTGACCTGGCTCGGCTGGGCGTGGGACGGCGGCTGGATCTGGTGGGTGTCCTTCGTGGTCGCTGCCATCGCCGCCGTCGTGGTGGATGTGGTTCTGGGCCGTCGCCGCGAGGCCGCGGACCTGGCGATGCTGCACAGGATCAGCAGGACCGGGCTGCCGGCGTAACGTCAGCTGACGAAAAGACCCTCATCGATCTCGATGAGGGTCTTTTTCGCATGGCCGCGAGCGGATGTCACGCGGTGAGGCCGAGGCCGTCCATCCGGCGGGTGTGCGCGGCGATCAGCTCGGTGAAGACCGGTTCGATGCGGGAGTCCTGCGTCACCGCCATGGCCGATCGTGCCACGAGCAGGGTGTCGCCGACCAGGCGTCGACCCCACAGTGCCAGGCGGGATTCGAGCGCCGGCTGCGCGGCGATGGCCGCGGCCAGCTCGTGCACCAGGACGTCGGCACCGCCGTGCTCGCCGAGCAAGTGGGCGATGCGCGGGCCGACATCGCCGGGCAACGCGTCGGAGAGCCTGATGAAGAAGTCGTCGAGCAGGCCACCGGTCAGGTAGCAGCTGAGCAGCAGCTCCTGCCAGTCCTCGCCCGCGGTGATCGCGCGAAAGTTATCCAGTGCGGGAACGAACGGGCCCATCACACTGGCCGGTTCACCATCACGACGGCGGATCTCCTCGATGAGTCCGTGGTGCTTCGACAGCGCACGCCCGGCGGCCAGGCTCAGGCCCTCCTTGGCGGCGAGGGTGGGCGCCGTGATGACCGCCGTCGACAGGCTCTCGAACATGCCCAGTTCGAAATAGGCGGCCTGCCCAAGGTAGGTGAGCAGGTCCGGCACCAGTTCGGTGATGTCCACCTTCGTGGTGGCGCGCCGGTCGCCCCGGGCCGACAGCCGCGGCGTCTCTGCCCGTTTCGGGCGTTCACCTAACCAGGAGATCACTTGCCAAGCATAGGTCCACGTCCCCGGCTTCGTTGCGAATAACGTGCCTGGTGCGGTGCGCCCACGGGCTGTTGCCCAGGGCCGCACTATAGTCTGGTGTCATTCACCGGCGCAGGATCGGTGGACTTGCGCCTGAGGCAAAGACGGGCGCATCCCGCTTCGAGCTAGACAGGCAACCAAAACGTGACCTTTTCCGAACTCAATATCGACCAGGACATGGTCGAGGCTCTCGCCGCCAAGGGCATCCTCGAACCGTTCCCCATCCAGACCCAGACGATCCCCCTCGCCCTCAGCGGCCAGGACATCATCGGCCAGGCCAAGACCGGTACCGGCAAGACCCTGGGCTTCGGTCTGCCGCTGATCCAGCGTCTCGGCCTCAACCCCGAGCCCGGTGTGCAGGCGCTCGTCGTCGTGCCCACCCGCGAGCTGTGCGTCCAGGTCAGTGAAGACCTCGAACTCGCCGCGAGCAACCGTGGCACCACCATCGTCTCCATCTACGGCGGCAAGGCCTACGAGGGCCAGATCGAGCAGCTCAAGGCCGGCGCGCAGATCGTCGTCGGCACCCCCGGGCGTCTGCTCGACCTCGCCAGCCAGCGCCTGCTCAGCCTCGCCAACGTGCGCGAAATGGTGCTCGACGAGGCCGACAAGATGCTCGACCTCGGCTTCCTCGCCGACATCGAGAAGCTGTTCTCGCAGACGCCGTCCACCCGCCACACGATGCTGTTCTCGGCCACCATGCCGGGCCCGATCGTGGCGCTGGCCCGCCGGTTCATGACCAAGCCCATCCACATCCGTGCGAGCGACCCCGACGAGGGCCTCATGCAGGCCAACATCGAGCACCTCGTGTACCGCGCGCACAACATGGACAAGGACGAGGTCATCGGCCGCATCCTGATGGCAGAGGGCCGCGGCAAGACCGTGATCTTCACCCGCACCAAGCGTGCCGCCGCCAAGCTCGTCGAAGAACTCGGTGACCGTGGCTTCAACGCCACCGCCGTGCACGGCGACCTCAACCAGGAGCAGCGCGAGCGCGCCATGGCGTCGTTCAAGGCCGGCAAGAAAGACATCCTGATCGCCACGGATGTCGCCGCGCGCGGCATCGACGTGGACGACGTCACCCACGTGATCAACCACACGATCCCCGAGGACGAGAAGGCCTACCTGCACCGCGTGGGTCGCACCGGCCGCGCCGGCAAGACCGGCATCGCCGTCACCTTCGTGGACTGGGACGACATGCCCAAGTGGACACTGATCAACAAGGCCCTCGACTTCGGCACCCCGGAGCCGCAGGAAACCTACTCCTCGTCGCCGCACCTCTACACCGACCTGAAGATCCCCGCCGGGTCGAAGGGCCGCCTGCGTGCGACCCCGATCAAGGAGGCCGTCGCCGGTGCACCGGCCGGACGCGACTCCGGTCGTGGCGGCCGCAGCGACAGCCGTTCCGGTGGTCGCTCTGACGGTCGTTCCGCCGATCGCTCCGGTTCGGGTCGCTCCGCGGACCAGGCTCCCCGCACCCGCGTGCGCGTGGGCTCGAGCACCAACCCGGATGCCCCCGCCGCCACCCCGGCGGCCGGCACCCACGACGGTGGCGGCTCAGAGCACCACGACGGCAACAGTGCGCCACGTCGCCGCAGCCGCACCCGCCGCCGCTCCCCGCAGGCGCCCACCGCATAGCGGGCTCTGCACACCGACTTGCCGCAAACGGCCCCTTGACACCCCGTCAAGGGGCCGTTTGCTTCATCTCGGCGACGGATGCGGTGCCGACTTGCCAGTTGAGGCCTCCTGGGCGTCGCGGACGGGGCACGAACTCGCATGTCACCAGATCGCCGACGTGATGGGCCGGGCGGGCGAGCTCAGGCGGGGAGCACCGGCTCAGAGCCGCGGCCCTCGGCGATGAGGCGCTCGAGCACCTCGGGAGTGGTGGTGTTCTCGCCGAGCCGGTTGGGCTTGCCCTCACCGTGGTAGTCGCTGGAGCCGGTGACGGCCAGGCCGTACTTCACGGCGAGCATGGTCAGCCGGGCGGTGGCCTCCGGCTTGTTCTCGCGGTGCCGAAGCTCCAGACCGAACAGGCCGGCATCCACCAGGGCCGCCAGCCGGCTCTCTGCCATCACGTCGGCGACGCCGCGGGTGGCCGGATGCGCGATCACGGGCACTCCCCCGGCCGCACGCACCAGGGCCACCGCACGCAACGGATCCGGGGCGTAGTGCGGCTGGAAGTAGCCCGCCTCCCAGTGCAGGATCCCGGCGAACGCCTCACTGCGGGTGAGAGCGAGCCCGTTGGCGACCAGGGCGTCGGCGATGTGCGGACGGCCCACGGTGCCGCCCGTGGTGGTCTGGGCGAGAACGTCGTCCCAGGTCAGCTCGTAGTCGGCGCCGATGCGGGCCACCATCTGCTCGGCACGGGTGAGCCGGGCCTTGCGGATGTGCGCCGTCTCGGCGACGATCCCGGCATCGGACGGGTCGAACAGGTAGGCCAGCAGGTGGATGCTGGTGTGGCCGACGCGGGTGCTGAACTCCATCCCGGGGATCAGGGTGATGCCCGCTGTCCGGGCGGCGATCGAGGCCTCTGACCAACCCGCCGTGGAGTCGTGGTCGGTGATCGCCACGGTGCCCAGGCCCGCGGCCGCGGCGGCGCGCACGAGCTGCGAAGGCGTCTCGGTGCCGTCGGAGACGCTGGAGTGGGTATGTAGGTCGATCGGACCCGTGGAACGACGTTCGACTGCCATTCCCTCATGCTAGTTGGCGCGGGAATACAGCTTGGTCGCCTACAGTGACTCATCTATGCTCTCCACGCTCATTCGCACCATCGTCGTGCTCGCAACCTTGGCCTTCCTCACCGTGCTGGCCTGGCCCGCGATCGCCGGGCTGCAGAACTCCTGGGTCATCGCGCACGCCGTGTCCTTCCGCGGCCTCGCCGTGGCGGTGGCCATCGCCCTGCTGTCGCTGCTGGCAATTCTGCTGCTCCTTGTTCGGCCGCTGCGCGCCACCACGGCTCTGTTGATGGTGCTTCTGGTAATTTTCGGCGCCGTCAATTCCGGCATCCTGCTGCACCGCGGTCTGGGCTCGGATGCGGCGGCGGCCCTTGCGGCGGAGCCCACCGACGCGGCGGTCACGGTGCTGAGCTGGAACACCCTCGGCGACGCCCCGGGGGCCGCGGCCATCGCCGACCTCGCCCTCGCCGAGGAGGCCGATGTGCTCACCCTCCCCGAGACGACCGAGGAAACCGGTGTGCTCATCGCCGAGGCCATGCGTGCCGCCGGCCGGCCGATGTGGGTGCACACCGTCTCCTTCGACCTCATCTCCAAGGCACGGTCGACGACCCTGCTGATCAGCCCGGACCTCGGCGACTACACGGTCACCTCGGCCGCGGGCTCCGGCCCGCCCGGCAACACCAACGTGCTTCCCACCGTCATCGCGGAGCCCGTGGACGGCGCCGGCCCGACGATCATCGCCGTGCACGCCGTCGCCCCGATCCGGTGGGAAATGGCCAACTGGAGATCCGACCTGGACTGGTTGGCCGAGCAGTGCAGCGGCGGGTCCTCCGGCGGCGACGGCGTGATCATGGCCGGCGACTTCAACGCCACGATCGACCACTTCGCCGGGCGGGCCACCTCCGACGGCGCCGTTCTCGGCGACTGCCGGGATGCCGCCGCAGCCACCGGCTCCGGCGGGGTGGGCACCTGGCCGGCCTGGGCGCCCGCCCTGCTCGGGGCCCCCATCGACCACGTCCTGGCCACGCCAGACTGGCGGGTCGAGCGGATGCGCGTGATCGGTACCGAGGACACCGCCGGCAGCGACCACCGTCCCGTCGTGGCCACGCTGTCCCCCGCCACCGAATAGGCAACCGGCGGGCTCCAAGCCGGCGAGTGGGACAATGGAGGAATGGCTGACTCCACCGACACCGCACCCGCACCCACCCCGGCCGCTCCGGCCGCCCGCTCGAACGAGAACCGCTCGACCACGCCGGGCTCCGCGGGGTTCAAGGAGTACATCTCCAGCGGCTGGGCCGACCGCGCCGAAACCGTGCCGCCCGCCCGCGAGCAGGCCCCCTTCGCGGCCGCCCGGCGGGAGCGCATCTCCCAGCAGTACCGCGGACACCGCCTGATCGTGCCCGCCGGGCGCCTCAAGCAGCGCGCCAACGACACCGACTACCCGTTCCGCGCCCACTCCGCGTTCGCGCATCTCACCGGTTGGGGCAGCGACTCCGAGCCCGGCGCCGTGCTCGTGTTCGAACCGACCGCCACCGGCCATGAGACCACCGTGTACTTCCGGGAGCGCGCCGGCCGCGACTCCGACGAGTTCTACGCCAACTCCGAGATCGGCGAGTTCTGGATCGGCCCGCGGCCCTCCATCGCCCAGGTCGCCGGCGACCTCGGCATCACCGTGCGCGGCATCGACGGTTTCGCCGACGTACTCCGCCGCGTCGACAGCGAAACCCTGCTCGTGCGCGAGGCAGACCCGTTCCTCACCGGCCAGGTCGACGACGCACGCCTGCGCAACGCCGCCGAGAAGATGATCACCGGCAACGGCTCTGACGCCCCGTTCAGCATCGAGATCAACCACGAGCACGACGCGGATGCCGGTCTCGCCCGCGACCTGTCCGAGCTACGGCTCGTGAAGGACGCCTACGAAATCGGCCAGATGCGCCTGGCCGTGGCGGCCACCGCCCGTGGTTTTGAGGACGTCATCCGCGACCTGCCCCGCTCCAGCACGCACCAGCGTGGTGAGCGTCTGGTCGAGGGTGTCTTCAACACCCGCGCCAGGGCCGACGGCAACACCGTCGGCTACGACACCATCGCGGCCTCCGGGCCGCACGCCTGCATCCTGCACTGGACCCGCAACGACGGCCCGGTTCTGGCCGGCGACGTCATGCTGCTGGATGCCGGTGTCGAGGTGGACAGCTACTACACCGCCGACATCACCCGCACCCTGCCGATCGACGGTTCCTTCACCGATGTGCAACGCCGGGTGTACGACGCCGTCCGCGAGGCCGCCGATGCCGCGTTCCTCGTCGCCCGTCCCGGCGCGATCTTCCGGGAGGTGCACGCGGCCGCGATGGCCGTGATCGCCCGGCACACCGCCGACTGGGGCATGCTGCCCGTCACCGCCGAGGAGGCGCTGCAGCCGGAGAACGGCCAGCACCGCCGTTACATGGTGCACGGCACCAGCCACCACCTCGGCCTCGACGTGCACGACTGCGCGCAGGCCCGCCGCGACATGTACATGGACGGCGTGATCGAGGCCGGCATGGTCTTCACCATCGAGCCCGGCCTGTACTTCCAGCCCGACGACCTCACCGTGCCCGCCGAGTACCGGGGCATCGGCGTGCGCATCGAAGACGACATCCTGATCACCGAGACCGGCGCCGAGAACCTCTCCGCCGGCATCCCCCGCGACTCCGCCGCGGTCGAAGCCTGGATGGCGGAGCTGCAGGCCTAGCCGCCCGTCCCCTTCAGGGAGCTAACTGTTCCCGAAGCGGACAATTGGTCCCGGTACGCCGGGCACAATTGTCCGCACGGGCAACAGTTGTCCGCACGGGCGCGATTAGCGGGCGGGGTCGACCGGGCCGGCGATCGGCGGCTGCGGGTCCGACGGCCCGGCCGCGGGCGGCGCCGATACCGGCGGGGCCGGCTGACCGTAGGCGGGCGGCGCTGTCGGCTGGTCGCCCGCGGGGTCACGTGGTGCGTCCACCGGCGGCAGGGGCACGGACCTCGGCGGGTCGGACGGGTGCGGAGCGGCAGCACCGTCGGGCTCCACGTGTCCGGCCAGCAGGTTGCGGGCCTTGTTCAGCAGCTCCACGTTCACGATCACCTGGTAGTTGCCGGCGATCACCTGCATTGTCGAGGTGAAGTCTTTGCGCCGACGGTTGACGGCGTAGCTGACCAGGCCGAAGAGCATGCCGAAACCGGCACCCATCAGCACGGCGGCGAACACGAACGGCAGGCCGGCCGCGTCAGGGGAGAAGATGAAAAAGAGCAGGCCGAAGAACACCCCGAGCCAGGCCCCCGATGCCGCGCCGGCCAGCGCCACCCGGCCCCAGGTGAGCTTGCCCGTGACACGCTCAACGGTCTTGAGGTCGTTGCCCAGGATCGAGAGCTGCTTCACCGGGAAGTCGGCCTTGGCGAGGACGTCCACGGCCAGCTGGGCCTCGTTGTAGGTCTCGTACGTCGCCACGACCTCGCCCTTGGGCAGAACGGGGTACAGCGCGGCGGCGGCACGACCGCCGAAGGGGCTCTGATTGCTCATGCAGCCATTCTTCCACGCCCACCGGGAATCCCCGATGAGCTGGCTGTGCATCCGTTGGGAGAATGGCTCGATGATCAGCCAAACGGTTGCGCCGCCCGCCCGGGCCCGCACCGTACCGGAGGTGCGGCTCCGCGCATCCGGCACGGCGGTTGTGGAGCCTGCACAAGCTAAGTTATAGGTGTGGCAAACACCAGAGTCTTCGTCGCCCGCCTGGCCGGGTGCAACGTCTTCGACCCCGCGGGCGACCGTGTGGGCAAGGTTCGCGATGTGCTCGTGGTCTACCGAAAAGACGACCCGCCCCGCGTGGTCGGCCTGATCGTCGAAATTCCCGGCAAGCGCCGGGTGTTCGTCTCCATCGGCAGGGTCACCAGCATCGGCAGCGGCCAGATCATCACCACCGGGCTGATCAATGTGCGCCGGTTCGAGCAGCGTGGCGGCGAGGTGCGCGTGATCGCCGAGATGCTCGGCCGCCGGGTCGCGTTCAACGACGGTTCAGGCGAAGCGTCCATCGAGGACGTGGCCATCGAGGAGTCCGCCCAGGGCGACTGGGCCATCAGCCAACTCTTCGTGCGCCGCCCCAAGACCAGTTCATCGCCCTTCACCAAGGGGGCCACGGCGTTCGCCAACTGGGCCGAGGTCTATGAGAAGGTCACGGCCGGTGAGGCCCAGTCCGCCGAGCAGCTCATCGCGACCTACTCGGACATGAAGCCCGCCGACCTCGCGAACACCCTGCTCGACCTGCCGCGCCAACGCATGTTCGAGGTGGCAGAGGAACTGCCCGACGGCCGCCTGGCGGACGTGCTCGAGGAGATGCCCGAAAGCGAGCAGGTGGGCATCCTCACCCGGCTCGGCGACTCACGCGCCGCCGAGGTGCTCGACCACATGCAGCCGGACGACGCGGCCGACCTCATCGCACAGCTGCCAGAGGAGCGCGGCGAGCACCTGCTCGACCTGATGGAGCCCGAAGAAGCCGACGACGTCAGGTTCCTGCTCTCCTACGCTCCAGACACCGCCGGTGGCCTGATGACCACCGAGCCGATCATCGTCTCCGCCGACGCCACCGTCGCCGAGGGGCTGGCCCTCATCCGCCGGCACGACCTCGCGCCGGCGCTCGGTGCGGCGATCTGCGTCACCCTGCCGCCCTACGAACCGCCCACCGGCCGGTTCCTGGGCATGGTGCACTTCCAGCGGATGCTGCGCTACCCGCCGCACGAGCGCCTCGGCACGCTGCTGGACCTCGGTCTGGACCCGGTCACCGCGGACACCTCGGCGGCCGAAGTCAGCCGCATCCTCGCCAGCTACGACCTGGTCTCCGTTCCCGTGGTCGACGAAAACCACCGACTCGTCGGGGTGGTGACGATTGATGACGTGCTCGACTACCTGCTGCCGGACGACTGGCGAAGTCACGACGACGGCGACGAGGTACGCAAACGTGCCACGGCCAGAACCCAGCTGGTAACAGGAAGCATCCCGCTGCCGGGAGTACGGAGGCACGGCAATGGCACGCGCTAACAAGAGCGAACTGCGCCTCGACACCCCCAAGGGCCTGCGCACCACCAACCTCGTCGGTCGTAAGCGCAACGGGCGCAGCAACGACAGGTTCGGCCGGTTCACCGAGGCGATCGCCCGCGGCATGGGCACGCCCTGGTTCCTGCTGGGGCTGAGCGCCCTCGTGGTCTTCTGGGTCGGCTGGAACACCCTCTCCCCCGAGGGCCTCCGTTTCGACTCCATCGAGCTGGGCTTCATCGCGCTCACCCTGGTGCTGTCGCTGCAGGCGTCCTACGCGGCACCGCTGATCCTGCTCGCACAGAACCGGCAGGATGACCGTGACCGGGTGCAGTTCGAACAGGACCGTCAGCGCGCCGAACGCAACCTCGCCGACACCGAGTACCTCGCCCGTGAGGTCGTGGCGCTGCGCTTGGGCATGAAGGACCTCGCCTCGAAGGACTTCCTGCGCGCCGAACTGCGCGCCCTGCTCGACAACCTCGACCAGCGCGACGAACAGGAACGCCGCGAACGCGAGGCCGCCAGGGACCGGGACAGCCGGGAGCTGGAAAGCCGGGAACGTGAGGCCAGTCCCCGCGACAGCCGCGGCACCATCGAGCGCTCCGCCCCGCACGAGGCGCACCCGTTTGACTGACCACCACTCGGCCGACGACAGGGTGCGTGCCGCTCTGACCCGCGTCATCGACCCGGAGATCCGCAAACCCATCACCGAACTCGACATGGTCTCCGACGTCACGATCGACGCCGACGGCGGCGCGACGGTGAGCATCCGCCTCACCATCGCCGGCTGCCCCGCGGCGACCCGGATCGAAACGGATGTGCGCGAAGCCACCGAGTCGGTCGTCGGCGCTGGCCTGGCCCGGGTGCTGGTCTCGGTGATGACGCCGGAGCAGCGCCGGGCCATGACCGAGAAGCTGCGCGGCGGTCAGGGCGCGCGCAGCCTGCAGTTCTCCCCCGACTCGCTCACCCAGATCTACGCCATCACCAGCGGCAAGGGCGGCGTGGGCAAGTCCACCGTCACCGCCAACCTCGCGGTGGCCCTCGCCGCGCGGGGCCTGCGGGTGGGTATCGTCGACGCCGATGTGTACGGCTTCTCGATCCCCGGGCTGCTCGGCTTGGTCACCCCGCCGGCGACCCCCGGCGGTCAGCCCGGCATGGTCAAGCCCACCCAGGTCGGTGACATGATCCTGCCGCCGATCGGCTTCGACGTGAAGGTCATCTCGATCGGCATGTTCGTCGACGACACCTCGGTGGCCGTCGCCTGGCGCGGACCGATGCTGCACCGCACCATCACCCAGTTCCTCACCGAGGTGTACTTCGGCGATCTCGACATCCTGTTGCTCGACCTGCCGCCGGGCACCGGCGACATCGCCATCTCGGTGGGCCAGCTGCTTCCGCACGCCGAGGTCATCGTGGTCACCACACCGCAACCGGCCGCGTCCGACATCTCCGAACGAAGCGGCGCCGTCGCCAGGCAGACCGGCCAGAAGATCTACGGAGTGATCGAGAATATGTCGGGGCTGATGCAGCCGGACGGCACCCTGCTGGAAATCTTCGGCGCCGGCGGCGGCGCCGACGTGGCCGCCCGGCTCTCGGCGGGCCAGGACAGCCCGGTGCCGCTGCTCGGCCAGGTGCCGCTCAGCGTGGCCCTCCGTAGCGGCGGCGACACCGGACTGCCCGTGGTACTCGGTGACCCCGCCGACCCGGCCGCCGAGGCCATCCAGGCCATCGCCGCCACGCTGGCCACCAGGGGCCGCGGCCTGGCCGGGCTGAGCCTGGGCATCAGCCCGCGCTGAGCGCCCCCGCCGCTTGTCGGTAAGCCTGTCTAAACTGGCCAGCATGACTGCGCCAATGCTGACCGCAACCGCCCCGGTACTCCCGTTCACCGTCGAATTGTCCCGCGACATCTGCTCGACGACGGGTGAGACCGTGGGCGTCATCGGCCCGTTCACCGGCACAGAGCTGCACTCCCTGCCGGTGAGCAGCACCGTAGATGTGGCGGATGCGTACGCTCGCGCCCGCCTTGCCCAGATCGGTTGGGCCCGCGCGGGTTTCGCGCACCGCCGGGCGGTGCTCTTGCGCGCCCACGACCTGCTGCTCGCCCGCCGGGAGAGCCTCCTGGACACCCTGCAGACCGAGACCGGCAAGACCAGGGGGCAGGCGTTCGAGGAGGTCTTCCAGGCCGCCGGCGTCACCCGGTACAACGCCGTAGCCGCCCGCCGGGTGTTGGGCGGGGAAACGCGCCGCTCCGGTCTTCCGGTCCTGGTCACCACCCGGGTGCGGCACCGACCCAAGGGCGTCGCCGGGGTCATCACGCCGTGGAACTTTCCGCTGAGCCTGGCCGCGATGGACGTGGTGCCTGCGCTGGCCGCCGGCTGCGGGGTCGTGCAGAAGGCCGACAACCAGGGGGCGCTGAGCATCCTGCTGCTGCGCCGCGCGTTCATCGACGCGGGCGTGCCCGCCGACCTGTGGGCCGTGGTGACCGGCGACGGCGCCGAGATCGGCGGGGCCGTCACGGCCGGCGCGGACTACGTCTGCTTCACCGGGTCGACCGCCACCGGGCTGCGGGTAGGCGCCCAGGCGGCGAGCACCCTCACCGGGGCGTCGCTGGAACTGGGCGGCAAGAACCCGATGATCGTGCTCGACGACGTCGACCCGCACCGCGCCGCCGCGCAGGCCGCCTACGCCTGTTTCTCCTCGATGGGTCAGCTGTGCGTGTCGATCGAGCGCATCTACGTGCAGCGCGCGGTGTTCGATCAGTTCCTGCGCGAGTTCGTCACGGTCACCCGCGCCCTGATCCTCGGTTCGGCGCTGGATTACAGCACGGATGTGGGGTCGCTCACCTCACAGGCGCAGCTCGAGCGGGTCACCGAACACGTCGCCGACGCTCTCGCCCACGGCGCCACCGTGCAGGCCGGCGGGCGGGCCCGGCCCGACCTCGGCCCGTATTTCTACGAACCGACCATCCTCACCGGGGTCACCCCCGGCATGCTCTGCCACGCCGGCGAGACTTTCGGCCCGGTGGTGGCGGTGTCGGTCGTCGACTCGGAGCAGGAGGCCATCCTGGCCGCCAACGACAGCGACTACGGGCTCAACGCGTCGGTGCTCAGCGGCTCGGCCCGGCGTGGTCTGCGGGTCGCCGAGGCGCTGGAGGCCGGCAGCGTGAACGTCAACGAGGGCTACCGAGGGTCGTTCTCCGCCGTGGACGCCCCGATGGGCGGGGTGAAGGACTCCGGTCTGGGCCGTCGCAACGGACCGGAAGGCTTGCTGCGCTTCGTGAACCCGGTCACCATCTCCCGGGCCACTGGCGTGCTCACTCTGCCCGTCAACGGGCAGCAGTTCGGCCGCATGGTCGGCCCGATGCTCCTCCTGGCGCGCACCCTGAAGGCGGCGAGGCGGCGTTAGCCGCCCGCCGCCGACGCGAGTTGCCCCGCGGCGGACGAGTTGCCCCGGCACAGCCGGGCAACTCGTCCACAATGGGGCAGGTCGCGAGAGGACAGTTAGTTGTTGCCGTCGTTGCCGGTGACGTGCACCGCATAGCCCCAGCAGCCGGCATCCGCCCAGTGATAGTAGTCGCCGCCGCCGGTGTCGCCGTCCAGGGCGAGGGTGAACCCGGCCTGCAGTCCGGGTTCGACGTCTCCGAGCCTGGTCATGTCGACGCCCGCGAATTCACCGTCGACGGTGTGCCTGACGGCGTGCCAGTCGTAACCGGCCTCTGCCATGCACTGGCTGATCAATCCGTAGAAGTACTCGTACTCAGCGGGGGTATCGGGAATGGCATCGGGGTTGGGCGTGCGCACCTCGACGACGTTGCCGTCGCCCTCGGCACCGCTGCCGGATGCGTCACCGCCGGTCGCTTCGTCGCCGGCGGTGCCGTCGGTGTTCGTCGTCTCGTCCGCCACGACGACCTCGTCGGGGGTGTCCGCCCCGGCACCCGTCGCCGCCGCGGCGGCAGTCGGTGTCGCTACCGGCGCGGGAGCCGTCGACGGTGTCGCCGATGGCGTGGCCCTGGCGGTCGGAGCCGATGCTGCTGCCAGCACGTTCGTCGTGGGCCGCGAATCCTGCCCGGCCGCGTAGGCCGTCGCACCCACCGACAGCACGGCGACCCCCGCGACGATTCCCACCATGATGAGACGGCTACGTGTATTGCGCATGATGCGACCTTCCCCCGGGGTATTCAGCAACACGGTGCCGCCCCACTCTCTCTGGCAAGGCTACGCCTGGTCCACGCCGGAGAGCGCTCCACGACTCCCCCCTTCCGGGGCGACCGCGCACTGCAACTCGCGAGTTGCTCCCGTGCGGACGAGGTGCCCCGGCACACCGGGGCACCTCGTCCGCAGCAGGGCAACTCGGCGGCGCTAGGTGGCCTCGGAGTCGAACGGCGCGGGCCCGGTTAGGGCGCCTTCCCTGGCACGCTTCCGCTGCAGGTAGGCACTGTCGGGGTTCGGCCCGGCGCGGCCGACCACGGCGGACTTGCCCTTCACGGGCTCGTCCTCGATGAGGGCTTCACGGATGATCCGGCGCGGGTCATACTGCCTGGGGTCGAGTTTCTTCCAGTCGACGTCGTCGAATTCCGGACCCATCTCGTCTTTCATCCGGTCCTTGGCGCCATTGGCCATGTCGCGAAGCTGGCGCACCAGCCGGCCGAGTTGGGCCGCATAGTGCGGCAACTTCTCGGGTCCGAGCAGGAAGACGGCGATGATCCCGATGAGCAGGAGTTTCTCGAACGTCAGACCGAACATGCCCTCAGAATATCCCCCCGGCGAGGCATCCCCGAACCACGGGCCGCACAGCCGTAGTCTTGACCTAATCATCTACTGGAGTTGCGGAATGTCTGACAAAGATCTCAATTGGAAATTCGCCGACGACTCGGTGGTGGAGAGCGACGCCCTGGCACGAGCCCGGCAGCAGTCCCTCGAGCTCGGCATCGACGCCATCGCCCCCTCGGTGGGCGCGCAGTCGGCCGTCATCGCCGCGGCCACCGGAGCCCGCAGCATCCTCGAGGTCGGCACGGGTGCCGGCGTGTCGGGCATCTGGCTGCTCACCGGTGCTCCCGGTGCCACCCTCACCTCGATCGACATCGAGGTTGATCACCTGCAGCACGCCAAGGCCAATTTCCACGAGGCCGGCATCCCCACCAACCGGGTACGCCTCATCACCGGACGCGCCGCCGAGGTCCTGCCGCGCATGAACGAGAACTCCTACGACATCGTGTTCGTGGATGCCGACCCGCAGTCGGTCATCGAGTACGTCGAGCACGGCCTGCGCCTGGCCCGGCCGGGCGGCACCGTCCTGGTGGCGCACGCGCTCTGGCGTGGCCGGGTGGCCGACCCTGTGCAGCGCGACGACGTCGCCACGGGCTTCCGCACCCTGCTCAACGAGATCGCCTCGTCCAAGGCCGTGATCAGCGCGCTCTCCCCCGTCGGCGACGGCCTGCTCCAGATCACGAAGCTGCGCGCGTAGCCTCGCTCCGGATACAGCAATCGGCTGTGCGGAGAACCGCACAGCCGATCAGCTGAACACCTGTCTTACAGAATTACTACACGGCCGGGGCAACTACGCCCGCGAGCGCATCGTGAAGCTCCTTGGCTTCTGCGTCGTTCACAGAGACGACGAGCCGACCCCCACCTTCGAGCGGTACACGCACGATGATCAGGCGCCCCTCCTTTACAGCCTCCATTGGTCCGTCTCCGGTCCGTGGCTTCATGGCCGCCATGAACTCCCCTTCCATTCGTAGTCTGTACTCCTATTATCGACCATTCGGCCGTCAGACAGTAATTAGGGCGGGGTCCAATCCGCACCGTCCACGCCCCAACAGAGCAAAAGCCAGCCCCACTGGGCGCAGATCAACGCCAGTGTGACCACAACGCGGTACACGGCGTTTCGCGGCGTGGCGAGCGCTCCGAGCAGCGGGAACATCGGCATCAGCAGCCTGAACACACTCGACTGCGGAAAGAACACCGCGAGCAGGTAGAGCGCGTACGAGGCTACCCAGAGCCGCAGGTCCACACCCAGGCTCTTCACCGCCGGCGAGAACATCACCAGTGCGAAGGCGACGATCAGCGCGACAACGGCGATGATGCCCAGAGGCGACCCCAGCCACCACACCCCACTCTGGAACCAGGCCGCAAACGGCACCAGCTCCTGGTAGCCGATGTACGCCGACCGCCAGGCCAGTTCGGTGTCGGTGTACGCGGTGACGGACCCCGTCACCAGCCAGGCGATCCCCGGCCAGGCAAGGCCCATCACCCCACTGAAAACGGCCACGAATGAGGCGGTGACAGCTTCGCGCACCGGGAACGGGTCGCGGGCGCGGCTGTACCAGCGGTAGCCGACGTGCAGGGCCAGGAACAGGGCGAAGGCCAGCCCGCTAGGCCGGGTCAGTGCCATCACGGCGATCACGGGCACCAGCACCAGGTAACGCCGCTCCAGCAGGAGCAGCAGGGCCAGGGTGAGCAGCAGCAGGTGCATCGACTCGGCGTAGCCGAACTGCAGCAGCGGCGAGAGCGGGGCGACGCAGAACAGCAGCACCGAGAACAGCGCCGTTGACGGCGTCTGCACCCGCCGCATCAGCCGGTAGAACAGCAGCGCGGTGCCCAGGCTGCAGACCACCGACACGAACACCGCCACCGGCGCCCACGGGGCCCCGGTGACCAGCATCAGAACCCGCACCACGGCCGGGTAGCCCGGCATGAACGCCCAGGCGTTCTCGCCGACGTGACCGTCCGCGGTGACCGGCAGCACCGACGGGTAGCCGCCGACACCGACGATGTTGTACCAAAGGCCGTCCCACATGGTGGCGAACGCCGTGTAGCCGGGCTTGGCCAGCGTCCAGGCGTTCTGCCCCTGCACGCTGGCCAGCACCAGCACCAGTGAGGTGGTCACCAGCCGGGAGGCCAGCCAGATGACAGAGACTTTCAGCCACCAGGGCACAAGCCGGTAGCGGGCCTGCCAGCGCGCAGGTAGAGCACCGGTGGGGCCTCGGCGAACCGGCAGGGCCGGTGAGCGGGTGTGCGCCACCGGTCAGCCGATGGGCGCGGTCAGCCAGGCGCGCAGGGCGTCCTCGCAGTCGGTGATCTGGGTCAGCGCCACCCGCTCGTCATCGGCGTGCGCCTTGAGCGGGTCACCGGGGCCGTAGTTGACGGCCGGGATGCCCAGGGCGGAGAACCTGGCGACGTCGGTCCAGCCGTACTTGGGGCGCGGCTCCGCGCCGACGGCCTCGAGGAACTTGAGCGCGAGGGGGGCGTCCAGGCCGGGGCGGGCGCCCTCGGCGAGGTCGACCACGGTGATGTCGAAGCCGGCGAAGAGGTCTTCCAGGTGCGCCACGGCCTCCGCGGCCGTGCGGCTGGGCGCGAACCTGTAGTTCACGTGCACCATGCACTCGTCGGGGATGACGTTGCCGGCGATGCCGCCGCTGATCCCCACGGCGTTCAGGCCCTCCCGGTAGACCAGGCCCTCCACCTCCACCTCACGCGGGGTGTAGCCGGCGAGGATGTCCAGGATCGGGGCGGCCTTGTGGATGGCGTTCTCGCCCACCCAGGCGCGGGCGGAGTGCGCCCGCTTGCCGAAGGTGCGCACCTCGATCCGCACGTTGCCGTTGCAGCCGCCCTCGACCTGGCTGTTGCTCGGTTCGCCGAGGATCGCGAAGTCGCCCTCGAACAGGTCGGGACGGTTGGCGGCCAGCCGGCCGAGCCCGTTGAGATCGGCGTTGACCTCCTCGTGGTCGTACCACATCCAGGTCACGTCGACGCTGGTGTCGGCGAGCTCGGCGGCGAGTTTGAGTTGCACGGCAACGCCGGCCTTCATGTCCACGGTGCCGCGACCCCAGAGGTAGTCGACGTCGCCGTCGGTCTCGAACCGGGTGGGCAGGTTCTCGTTCAGCGGCACGGTGTCGATGTGCCCGGCGATCACCACGCGCTGAGCACGGCCCAGATTGGTGCGAGCCACGATGGTGTCGCCGTCGCGGATCACTTCCAGGTGCGCGGAGCCGGCCAGTGCGGCCTCGATCGCGTCGGCGAGCGGCGTTTCGTTGCCGGACACCGACTCCACATCGCAGAGGGCGCGGGTCAGCTCGATCGACGAGGCAGACAGGTCGAGGGCGGGAACGGACGGGTCTATCGTTCGGTCGGAAGGCACTGTACCAATCTACGGCTACTAATCTAGAGCCATGGTCACCGCCCCTCCCCCCGCAGAACAGACAGCCGCCGCCACTCACGCCTGGGGGTATGGCCTGGCCACGATCGCCGGTGACGGCACCGTGCTGGACACCTGGTTCCCGGCGCCGAAGCTGGGTGCGCTGCCCGCCGACCGCGACCGGTGGATCGTGCCCACAGAGCTGGAAGAGGCTGCCGGCCCCGACGCCCGCCGCAACGTGCGTCTCGAGGCCGTCACCGTCGAGATCGACCTGCAGTCGCCCCCCGCGAGCACATCGGATGCCTACCTCCGCCTGCACCTGCTCTCACACCTGCTGGTCAAGCCGAACACGCTCAACCTCGACGGCATCTTCGGCCACCTGCCCAACGTCGTCTGGACCAACGCCGGCCCGGTGCTGCCCGCCGACTTCGATCGCCTGCGGCCGTCGCTCATGCGCCACGGCATC
The DNA here is from genome assembly GCF_004403385.1 of Cryobacterium sp. TMT4-31. NCBI lineage: Bacteria > Bacillati > Actinomycetota > Actinomycetes > Micrococcales > Microbacteriaceae > Cryobacterium > Cryobacterium sp. TMT4-31. Next base: position 140,584 of record NZ_SOGI01000074.1, on the reverse strand, counting down.
GCCGCCACGGGCCTGGACAAGTTCCCGCCGCTGCTCAACTACGTCTCCCCGGAGCGGGTGCGCATCGCCGACGCCTCCAGGGTGCGCCTGGGTGCCTACCTGTCCCCCGGCACCACCGTCATGCACGAGGGCTTCGTGAACTTCAACGCCGGCACCCTGGGCGTCTCGATGGTCGAGGGCCGCGTGTCCCAGGGTGTCGTGGTCGGTGACGGCGCCGACATCGGCGGCGGCGCATCCATCATGGGCACGCTCTCCGGCGGTGGCACCCAGCGGGTCACCATCGGGGAGCGCGCGCTGCTCGGCGCCAACTCGGGCATCGGCATCTCGATCGGTGATGACTCCGTGGTGGAGGCGGGCCTGTACGTCACCGCCGGCACCAAGGTGGTGCTGCTGGATGCCGCGCGCACGGCCGACGGCGCCCCGCGCACGGCCAAGGCCAAGGACCTCTCCGGTGTGCCGAACCTGCTCTTCCGCCGCAACTCCCTCACCGGCGCGGTCGAGGTGCTCCCCCGCACGGCCGGCATCGTGCTGAACGCCGCCCTGCACGCCTAACGACCTGCCCAAGAAAAAAGCCCCTTCCCGATGGGAAGGGGCTTTTTCGCATCCGCCGGCTTAGCGCTGCGGGTAGTCGCGGGCGACCGAACCCGTGTACAGCTGCTGCGGGCGGCCGATCTTGGTGGTCGTGTCCAGGTTCATCTCGCGCCAGTGCGCGATCCAGCCGGGCAGCCGGCCGATCGCGAACAGCACGGTGAACATGCGCGGCGGGAAGCCCATCGCCTTATAGATCACGCCGGTGTAGAAGTCGACGTTGGGGTAGAGCTTGCGCTCCTTGAAGTAGTCGTCGTTCAGTGCGATGAACTCGAGCTCCTTGGCGATGTCGAGCAGGTCGTCCTTGACGCCGAGGGCCTCGAGCACCGCGTCGGCGCTCTCCTTGACCAGCTTGGCGCGCGGGTCGTAGTTCTTGTAGACCCGGTGGCCGAAGCCCATCAGGCGCACGCCGGCTTCCTTGTTCTTGACCCGCTCGACGTACTTCTGCACGCCTTCGCCGGAGGCCTTGATCTCGTGGAGCATGGTCAGCACGGCCTCGTTGGCGCCGCCGTGCAGCGGGCCGGAGAGAGCATTGATGCCGCCGGAGACCGACGCGAACAGGTTGGCCTCGGTGGAACCGACCAGGCGCACGGCCGAGGTGGACGCGTTCTGCTCGTGGTCTTCGTGCAGCATCAGCAGACGTTCGAGTGCCTTGCTCACGACGGGGTTCACCACGTACGGCTCGGCGAGGGTGCCGAAGTTGAGCTTGATGAAGTTGTCCACGAAGCTCAGCGAGTTGTCCGGGTACAGGAACGCGTGGCCGATGCTCTTCTTGTGCGCGTATGCGGCCATCACGGGCAGCTTGGCGAGCAGCCGGATCATCGACAGTTCGACCTGTTCGGGATCCTTGGGGTCCAGGGAGTCCTGGTAGTAGGTCGACAGCGCGGAGACGCCGGCCGAGAGCACCGACATCGGGTGCGCGTTGTGCGGCAGGGCGTCGTAGAAGCGGCGCAGGTCTTCGTGCAGCAGGGTGTGCCGACGGATGCGGGTGTCGAACGCGCTCAGTTCGGTTGCGCTGGGCAGTTCGCCGTAGATCAGGAGCCACGCGGTCTCGAGAAAGCTGGAATTCTGGGCGATCTGTTCGATCGGGTAGCCGCGGTATCGCAGGATCCCGTGTTCGCCGTCGATGTAGGTGATGGCTGACTTCGTTGCCGCCGTGTTCACGAATCCGGAGTCGAACGTGGTGTAGCCGGTCTGCTTGGTGAGCGTCGCGATGTCGATGCTGGACGGGCCGTCTGTGCTGCCCAGGATCGGGAACTGCGCCGTGCCCCCCGGGTAGGTCAGAGTGGCCACCTGCGGACCCGGTACGGGCCGATCGATGAACTGCGGCTCATTGGATGGTGTTCGCTGCGCGACGTCGCTCACGGCGCCTCCCTGGATTTCAAAGCCTTGCGGCTGTTGGTCTGTGGTGGTCCGCCGCAGCACGCTCGTGGTGCTTGGCAACGATAACCCGCTTACAGCCTATTCCGCCGAGGGGCATACTGTTGCATCCGCCAAGATCGACCAGAGTCCATTGGCCCTAGGTCACAGCCGATTTCGGACCGGGCGCGCCGAGCTTTCCGGCCCGCAGCCGCCCGCCGACCCGACCTCGTGGCTCAGCGGGTCGGGCGGGTCAGGCCGAAGTGATAGGCCTCGTCGAGCACCTCGATCCAGGCGCCCACCCCGGCCTCGGCCGGCAACCGCACCCATTCGCGCATGGTGCGCCGTCCCATCACAACAGGCCGCCCGGTGTGCTGGGAGACCAGCTGGCGCACCCGGGATTCCGGAACCTTGGCGACGAGGTCGCCGTTGCGGCCGATGAACGCGAACACCTTCTCCTGCACCTTCACACCGTCGCCGTTGAAGATCTTTCCCCGCGTCACGGGCGGATGGGCCGGCAGCTCGGACACGAGCGCGTACAGCGCCCCGACGCTCACGCCGTAGCTGTCCTGAGGAGCGCTGTCGTCGACCGGATGCGCGGTGTCAGCCATGCCCTCAGCCTAGGCAGGCCGCCGCTGGTGTCCAGCCCCGGCAATGGAGCCGGGTCAGGACGTGACGAAAGCCCGCAGCCGGGCGGCGGCGGCGTTGATGCGCTCGTCGTCGGCGGTGAGCGAGAACCGTACGTGCCGGGGATAGAAGTCGCCGTAGAACGGGCCGGGACCGGCCAGGATGCCGAGCTCGGCGAGCTGCCGGATCGAGTCCCAGGCGTCGACACCGGCGGTCGCCCAAAGGTACAGGCCGGCCTCGCTGTTCTCGATGCGGAATCCCGCGGCGACCAGCGCCGGCAGCAGCACCTCGCGGCGGGCGCGGTAGCGCTCGCGCTGCACCCTCACGTGCTCGTCGTCGCCCAGGGCGGCGACCATGGCGGCCTGCAACGGGGCGGGCAGCATCAGGCCGGCGTGCTTGCGCACGGTGAGCAGACGGCCGAGCACATCGCTGCTGCCGGCGGCGAAGGCGCCCCGGTAGCCGGCCATGTTGGACTGCTTGCTCAGCGAGTAGATCGCCACGATGTTACGCGTGTCCCCGTCGGTGACGCGGGGGTCGAGGATGCTCGGGATCGGCTCCGCGTCCCACGGGGCGGCCCAGCCGAGTTCGGCGTAGCACTCGTCATTGACGATCACGGCGCCGAGTTCGCGGGCGCGGGCCACGGCGGCGCGAAGCACCTCGACGGGCAGCACCCGCCCGTCCGGGTTGCCCGGGCTGTTCAGCCAGATCAGCCGCGTCGTCTCCGGCCACTCGGCGGGATCATCGGAGGGGAACGCATCCGCCCCGGCCATGGCCGCGCCGATCGCGTAGGTGGGGTAGGCGGCGCGCGGGTGCACGACGGTGTCGCCCTCGCCGACGCCGATCATGAACGGCAGCAGCGCTACCAGTTCCTTCGAGCCGATGGTGGGCAGCACGTTCTCCTCCGCCAGCCCGGTCACACCGCGGCGACGGGCGTACCAGTCGATGATGGCGTTCTGGAGCGCCGGGGTGCCGGTGGTCTGCGGGTAGGCGTGCGCATCCGTCGCGGAGGCCAGGGCGGCCTGCACGACGGGCGGGGTGGGGTCGACCGGAGACCCGATGGAGAGATCGACGATGCCGTCGGCGTGGGCCCTGGCCAGCTGCGCGAACGGCAGCATCGCATCCCACGGGTACTCGGGAAGTGGTTTGAGCACCTTTAGTGCTGAACCTGGGGCGGGAGCACCGAGATCACCGGGTGGTCCTTGGCGATGACGCCGACCTTGGCGGCGCCGCCGGGCGAGCCGATGTCGTCGAAGAACTCGACGTTGGCCTTGTAGTAGTCGGCCCACTGTTCGGGCAGGTCGTCTTCGTAGTAGATGGCCTCGACCGGGCAGACCGGTTCGCAGGCTCCACAGTCGACACACTCGTCGGGGTGGATATAGAGGGAGCGTTCACCCTCGTAGATGCAGTCGACGGGGCATTCGTCGACGCAGGCGCGATCCTTGACGTCCACGCAGGGCAAGGCGATGACATACGTCACAGTGGCAGGATTCCCTTCACGAACAGAGTGATCAGTCTACGCCGTCGGCCGACGGGCGGGAATTCGGGGCCACGCGATGACGAGGGCGGCGAACAGCGCGGGCGCCATCGACCAGACCGTGCCTGGCACCCCGGCTGGCACCAGCACCGAGCCGCCGGTGCTGCGGAGCGACAGCAGGAACACCGTGGCGACCAGGCCGATCGCCGCGGCGAGGACCACGAGCCTGTCGTGCACAACCAGGCGTAACCCGAGCAGGAGGGTGCCGCTGGCCAGTAGTGCCAGGGTCAGGCCGACAGGGATCGTCAGGGAGCCCAGTTCGATCGTGGTCTGGTGCGCCACAGTGCCGAGAACACCGAATAGCGCGCCGGCGAAGAGAGCCATCAGGACGGCCAGCAGCCTGGATCCGACCGTTGGCGCCTCGAGCTCGGCCGGCTGGGCGGGGCCGCTACCGCTGGCATAGGTTTCGGTGCCGGTGACGAGGGCCTCGGTGCCGTCGTCAAGACGCACCACCCGGCCGTCCAGCCGCCACCGGCCGGGATACGCGGCCAGGGCCGCCAGTTTCTGGTCAATGTGGTCGCTGACGTCGATCGCGGTGAGCCGCACGCCGGGAACCGCCGACACCCGGCTGCTGAGGAACACCGGCACACCCTGCTCGCCTGCCGCGTCGACGGCGGCCTGGCGCAGGGCCGGGTCCACGGCGGCGGCCACGATGGCGGTGGCGTGCGCTTGGGCGAAGGCATCGCCCAGCACCGCGCGGCGCTGCGCACCCTGCGGCTCGCCGGCCAGGACCCGCCACTGTGCAGGGTCGGTCTCACCGAGTGCCGCCCGGGCGGCTGCCACATCCGCGGCGCCGGCGGATGCCGGAGTCGGTACGGATGCGTCGCTGTCGTACGGCGTCGCCGACCCGAAGAGCACGGTGACGTCGGCGCCGTCATCCAGGAGCCGGGCGATGGTGCCGCCGGTGTGCAACGATTCATCGCCGGGTGCGTCGAGCACGAAGACCACCCGTTCGCCGTTCCCGGACATAAGCATGGGTGACTCCTGAACAACGTGGACGAGCGCGGTTGGCAAGACGTGCTGCGGCACCGGGGCCGCTGACAAATCTTAGCTGGACACATCCGGCGTTCTTACGTAGAGTGGGTGGGTAAGGTAAGCCTTACCAATTGTTGGCCCCATCACCCCACCCACAACAACCGGGAAGCACTGTGCTCGCAAACTACCTGATCGGCCTGCGCGAAGGACTCGAAGCCGCGCTGATCGTGACGATCCTGATCGCCTATGTGGTCAAGATCGGCCGCCGCGACGTTCTCCCCCGGATCTGGGCGGGCGTCGGCCTCGCCGTGCTTCTCGCCCTCCTGTTGGGCGCCATCCTCACCTTCGGCACCTACGGCCTGAGCTTCGCCGCGCAGGAGACCATCGGCGGGCTGCTCTCCATCATCGCGACGGGGCTGGTGACCTGGATGGTGTTCTGGATGCTGCGCACCGCCCGCGACCTCAAGGGGCACCTGCACGGCAACATCGACAAGCACCTCACCGGCACCGGAATGGGCCTGGTTCTCGTCGCGTTCCTCGCCGTCGGCCGCGAGGGCATCGAAACGGCCCTGTTCATCTGGGCGGCCGTGCAGGCCACCGGAGCGACCACGCTTCCGCTGGTCGGGGCGAGCCTGGGCATCCTCACCGCAGTCGGCCTGGGCGCCCTGATCTACTCCGGCATGCTCAAGATCAACCTGAGCCGGTTCTTCACCTGGACCGGTGCCATCCTCATCATCGTTGCCGCCGGAGTGCTCTCCTACGGGGTGCACGACCTGCAGGAGGCCGGCATCCTGCCCGGACTCAACGCCCTCGCGTTCAACGTCTCCGCCGTGATCCCCCCGGACAGCTGGTACGGCACCCTGCTCAAGGGCACCCTCAACTTCTCGCCGGCCACCACCTGGCTGGAGATGTTCGCCTGGATCGCGTACGTGGTGCCCACCCTGACCCTCTTCATTGTGAAGAGCCGGCAAGCGAAGCCGACGCCGACGCCGTCCGCCGTACTCCCCCAGACCGCACCCGCGGTTGTCACCCACTGACCCCACGCCCCGCACCGCCTCCCTTCTAAGGACCCCCATGCGAGCCCGCCTCCTCCCCCTCGTAGCCGCCTCAGCCGTCGGCCTGCTTGCCCTCACCGGTTGCGTCGCCAACGCCACCGGCAGCGACTCGGCCCAGGCCGCCCTCACCGTCGACAGCAGCGCGGATGCCTGCACGGTGTCGGCCGCCGAGGCGCCGTCCGGCAACCTCAGCTTCACGGTCACCAACTCGGGCGACCAGGTCACCGAGTTCTACCTGCTCGCCGAAGACGGCCTGCGCATCGTCGGCGAGGTCGAGAACATCGGCCCCGGCCTCAGCCGCGACCTGGTCGTGCAGCTCATGCCCGGCCGCTACGTGACCACCTGCAAGCCCGGCATGGTCGGTGCGGGCATCGACCAGAAGGCCTTCACCGTCACCGACTCCGGTACTGACGTCACGGTGGATGCCGACCTGGACGCCCGCATCGAGGTCGCCAACGCCAACTACGCCGCCTACGTGCGCGATCAGGTCGCTCAGCTCCTCACCGGCACCCAGGCCTTCGCCGACGCCTACCTGGCCGGCGACGATGACACCGCCCGCGCCCTGTACGCCCCCACCCGCGCCCACTGGGAACGCGTGGAGACCGTGGCGGAGTCTTTCGGTGACCTCGACCCGCAGCTGGACCTCCGTGAGGCCGACCTCGAGGAAGGCCAGGACTGGACCGGCTGGCACGCGATCGAGAAGGACCTCTGGCCCGCCGACGCGGAGGCCGGCTTCGCCGCGTACACGCCTGAACAGCGCCAGAACCTGGCTACCTTGCTCGTCGCCGACACCACGACGCTGAACGAGAAGGTGCAGGATTTGGACTTCACCCTGTCCCAGCAGACCAACGGCGCGATCGGCCTGCTCGACGAGGTCGCCACCGGCAAGGTCACCGGCGAGGAAGAGTTCTGGTCGCACACCGACCTGTGGGACTTCCAGGCCAACATCGACGGTGCCAAGGTGCTCTACGCCGGGGTGCGCGACATCCTGCTCGAGGAAGACGCCGACCTGGCCGCCGACCTCGACAGCGAGTTCGCCGAGCTGCAGGAGCTGCTCGATGCCCAGCGTGTCGGCGAGGACTTCACCCTCTACACCGACCTCACGCCCGCCGAGATCAAGGCCTTCGCCGACCAGGTGAACGCCCTCGGCGAGCCGCTGAACCAGCTGACCGCAACGCTCGTGCTCTAACATGACCGACGCCACCAGCTCCGATTCCCCCACCGCAGACGGCCCAGACACCGGCGCGGGTCCGCAGGCACCCCGCGGCCTGTCCAGGCGCGGTCTATTCGGCCTGGCCGGCGTCGGGGTGGCCGGCCTCGGGCTGGGCGTCGCCGGCGACAGGGCCGCGCTGGCCGTCGCGGCGTCCTCTGCACAGACCAATGCCGGCACCGTCTACCCGTTCTATCAGGAGCACCAGGCCGGCATCGTCACGCCTGCCCAGGACCGGCTGCACTTTGCCGCGTTCGACGTGGCCGACGGCACCACCCGCGCCGACCTCATCGAACTGCTGCAGGACTGGACCGTCGCGGCCGCCGCGATGACCGCTGGCCGTGATGTCGGCGACTACGGTTCGGTCAGCGGCCCGTACGACGCCCCACCGGAAGACACCGGCGAGGCCCTCGGCCTGCCTCCGGCCGGCCTGACCATCACGTTCGGGTTCGGGCCCACCCTCTTCCAGACCGCGGCCGGCGTGGATCGCTTCGGCCTGGCCGCCCGTCGACCGGCCGAGCTGGTCGATGTACCGCATTTCCCCGGCGACATGCTCGAGGAGACCAGGAGCGGCGGAGACCTCTGCATCCAGGCCTGCGCGGACGACCCCCAGGTCGCCGTGCACGCCATCCGCAACCTGTCCCGCATCGCCTTCGGGCGTGCGGCGATCCGCTGGTCCCAGCTCGGCTTCGGCCGCACCTCGTCCACGAGCACCAGCCAGGCCACCCCGCGCAACCTGTTCGGGTTCAAGGACGGCACCGCCAACATCAAGGCCGAGGAACCGGCCGCGGTGACGGAACACCTCTGGGTGGGAGCCTCCGACGGGCCCGCGTGGCTGGCGGGCGGGTCCTATCTCGTGGCGCGGCGCATCCGGATGACCATCGAAACCTGGGACCGCACCAGCCTGCGCGAGCAGGAGACCGTGATCGGCCGCAACAAGGGCGAGGGTGCGCCGCTATCCGGCGGCACCGAGTTCACCGAACCTGATTTTGAGCTCGCCGGGCGCGCCGACCAGCCGTTGATCGACACCGCGGCGCACGTGCGGCTGGCTCATCCCAGCCAGAACGACGGTATCCGGATGCTGCGCCGCGGCTACAACTTCGTGGACGGCAACGACGACCTCGGCCGCCTTGACGCCGGGCTGTTTTTCATCAGTTTCCAGCGCACCCCCGCCAGCTTCACGGCCGTGCAGCTGAATTTGGCCCGCCACGACGCCCTCAACGAGTACATCCGCCACGTCGGCTCCGCACTCTTCGCCGTCCCGCCCGGAGCAGCCAAGGGCTCCTACGTGGGCGCGCCCCTCTTCGCCTGACACCTGCGTCGGTCGAGCCTGTCGACGCCGTGCTGAGCCTGTCGAAGTGGAGCCGTAGACCGAGCCGCCGGGTCTCGACAAGCTCGACCAACGACGGAGCGCGTTATCAGGCCGGGGCGACCGTGTAGAGCACGCCGTCGGGAGTGCCGGCGATGGTCACGATGTGGGTGGCGTTTTTCAAGGCAACCACGCCGACGTCGCCCACGTTGGCCGAGGCGCTGGTGTCAGGTACGAAGCCGGCATCGACGAGCTTCTGCTCGGCGTCGGCCAGCGGGTCCGCTGCGCCGGAGGCGACCGTGACGACCCAGCCCTGGTCGCCGTTGGTGGTGTTGCCGGCGCCGAACTTGATCTCGCCGTCGATCACGGGGATCTCCGCCGGCCAGCCGTCGGGCAGCGCGCCGCCGAGGCTCACGTCGCCGTCGGTGGCTCCCTGCACGGCGCCGTTCACGGCATCCTGCACCTGCGCGTCGGAGCAGCCGGCCAGCGCCGGCGCTACGGCCAGCACCGCCGCCAGGGCCAGGCCCATGCGCAGCGGCGACATCTTCGTCTTCAATCCAGGGGTCATGGGGTCCTCACGGTGCGGGGCTCCCGCTTGAGCGGGAACGACTGACAAAAAACCGCAGGCACCCCGCGCCGGAAAACCGGAACAGGATGCCTGCGGTCAGATCAAGCTGCGAACTAGTTCGCGTCCTGCTTCTTCAGACGCGACACGTTGCGCTGACGAGCGGATGCGGCGAGCTCCACCTTGCGGATACGAACGACGGCGGGGGTTACCTCGACGCACTCGTCTTCGCGGGCGAATTCCAGGCACTGCTCGAGGGTGAGCTGCTTGGACGGCGTCATCGACTCGAAGGTGTCTGACGTGGACTGACGCATGTTGGTCAGTTTCTTTTCCTTGGTGATGTTGACGTCCATGTCGTCACCGCGCGAGTTCTCGCCGATGACCATGCCCTCGTAGACCTCTTCGGTCGGGTTGACGAAGAACTGCATGCGCTCCTGCAGGGCGATGATGGCGAACGGCGTCACAACACCGGCACGGTCGGCGACGATCGAGCCGTTGGTGCGGGTGTTGATGGTGCCGGCCCAGGCCTCGTAGCCGTGGAAGATCGCGTTGGCGATACCGGTACCGCGGGTGTCCGTCAGGAACTCGGTGCGGAAACCGATCAGGCCGCGCGACGGAACGATGAATTCCATGCGGACCCAGCCGGTGCCGTGGTTCGCCATGTTCTCCATGCGACCCTTACGGGCGGCGAGGAGCTGGGTGATCGCACCGAGGTACTCTTCGGGCGAGTCGATGGTGAGGTGCTCGTACGGCTCGTGGATCTTGCCGTCGACGCGCTTGACGACCACCTGCGGCTTGCCGACGGTGAGCTCAAAGCCTTCACGACGCATCTGCTCGACCAGGATGGCGAGAGCGAGCTCGCCACGGCCCTGGACTTCCCAGGCGTCCGGACGGCCGATGTCGAGAACTCGGAGCGAGACGTTACCGACGAGCTCCTTGTCGAGACGGTCCTTGACCATGCGGGCGGTGAGCTTGTGGCCCTTGACCTTGCCGATGAGCGGCGAGGTGTTGGTGCCGATGGTCATCGAGATGGCGGGGTCGTCGACCGTGATGGTCGGCAGCGGGCGCACGTCATCGGGGTCGGCGAGGGTCTCACCGATGGTGATGTCGGGGAAACCGGCGACGGCGACGATGTCACCGGGGCCGGCGCTCTCGGCCGGGTACCGGTCAAGTGCCTTGGTGATCATGAGCTCGGTCACGCGCACGTTGGAAACGGTGCCGTCGTGCTTGACCCAGGCCACGGTCTGGCCCTTCTTGATGGTGCCCTGGAAAACGCGCAGCAGCGCGAGGCGGCCGAGGAACGGCGAGGAGTCGAGGTTGGTGACCCAGGCCTGCAGCGGGTGCTCATCGTCGTAGACGGGAGCGGGGATGTGCTGGAGGATCGCTTCGAAGAGCGGCTCGAGGTCGTCGTTGTCGGGCAGTGAGCCGTTCTCCGGCTTGGTGAGACTGGCGGCACCGGCACGGCCGGACGCGTAGACGACGGGAACGTTGAGGACCAGGTCGAGGTCCAGGTCGGGCACGTCGTCGGCCATGTCGGAAGCGAGGCCGAGGAGCAGGTCCTGGCTCTCTTCGACGACCTCATCGATACGGGCGTCGGGACGGTCGGTCTTGTTGACCAGGAGGATCACGGGCAGGTGCGCCTCAAGTGCCTTCCGGAGCACGAAGCGGGTCTGCGGCAGCGGGCCCTCGGAAGCGTCGACGAGGAGCACAACACCGTCGACCATGGACAGGCCGCGCTCGACCTCGCCACCGAAGTCGGCGTGGCCGGGGGTGTCGATGACGTTGATGGTGATGGGGCCGTCAGTGGCGTGGATGCCCTTGTACGAGATCGCCGTGTTCTTGGCGAGGATGGTGATGCCCTTTTCGCGCTCGAGCTCGTTGGAGTCCATCGCACGCTCTTCGGTGTGCGAGTGCTCGGCGAACGAGTTCGTCTGCTGCAGCATCGCGTCGACCAGCGTCGTCTTGCCGTGGTCAACGTGGGCAACGATTGCAACATTCCGGAGGTTATTGCGGGTAGCAATCGCCATAAAAATAGATCCTTACGAAGAATGGATGCCGCGTAAAATCACGTGCGGCGCAGAGTGGATGAGTGGGATCTCTATGGACCCAAGGGTCTATCGTACCGTATTCGGCCCGTCTCGCGTCGGGCGAGTATCGATCGCTCCTATATACAGTGCGTTCCCGGCACCTGAACAGCCGGCAAACGCTCCCCACCCCCAGATGACGACTGCCCCCCGGCGCAGGCCGGGGGGCAGTCATTTCACACGCGGACCCTAGCGGCCGAACTGGAAGTTACCGCCGGGAATGGCGGCCAGCAGCTCCTGCGTGTATGCCTGCTGTGGGTTGTCGAACACGTCGTCAGTCGACGCGGCCTCCACGATCCGGCCCTTCTGCATCACGCACACGTTGTCGGCGACGAGGCGCACCACGGCGAGGTCGTGGGTGATGAACAGGTAGGTCAGGCCCAACTCGGTCTGCAGCTCGGTGAGCAGGTTCAGCACCTGCCCCTGCACGAGAACGTCGAGTGCCGACACGGCCTCGTCGAGCACGAGCACGTCGGGCTTGAGCGCGAGCGCTCGCGCAATGGCGATGCGCTGGCGCTGACCGCCGGAGAGTTCACTCGGGTACCGGAATCGCGACGACCACGGCAGCGAGACCTGGTCGAGGAGTTCCTTGACCCGCTCCTGTCGTTCTTTCGCAGTTCCGACGCCGTGCGCTAGCAGCGGCTCCGCGATGGTGTTGCCCACGCTGTACTGCGGGTCGAGGGACCCGTACGGGTCCTGGAAGACCGGCTGCACGCGGCGGCGGAACTTGAGCAGTTCCTTGCCCTTGAGCCCGGCGACGTCCTGACCGTCGAACTCGATCGAGCCGCTGGTGATGCTCTCCAGCTGCAGCACGAGCTTGGCGACTGTGGACTTGCCCGAGCCGGACTCGCCGACGAGGGCCGTGGTGGTGCCCTTCTGAATGCCGAAGGTGACGCCGTCGACGGCCTTGAGCTCCTCGCTGCGCAGACCCTTCTTGCGGATCCGGTACACCTTGGAGATGTTGTCGATCGAGATCAGGTCCTTCACGGGAGCGAGGCTCTCGCGCTCGGCAGCCCTGGCGACCAGGGTGTCGTCCAGGGAACCGCCGCCGTAGATCCCGGAGTCGCCGACGGACGCGTGCTTGGCCGACTGGATACGCCGGGAAGCCAGGCTCGGTGCCGCAGACACGAGCCGCTGCGTGTACGGGTGCTGCGGGTTCGCCAGGATCTCCTGCGAGGGACCGGACTCGACGATCTTTCCCTTGTACATCACCACGAGCTGTTCGGCGCGCTCCGCGGCCAGGCCCAGGTCGTGCGTGATGAACAACACGCTGGTGCCGTAGTCGCGGGTCAGGGTTCCCAGGTGGTCCAGGATCTGACGCTGCACGGTGACGTCGAGCGCCGAGGTGGGCTCGTCGGCGATGAGCAGCTTCGGCCGGGCGGACAGGCCGATGCCGATCAGCACGCGCTGGCGCATGCCGCCGGAGAACTGGTGCGGGTACTGCTTGAGTCGGTCCGCAGCGTCGCTGAGTCCGGCTTCCTGCAGCACCTGGATGGTGCGGGCGCGCGCTTCCTTGCCTTGAGCGAGTCCGTTCGCCTTGATGGCCTCCTCAACCTGGAAACCGATGTTCCACACCGGGTTGAGGTTGGACATCGGGTCCTGGGGTACGTAACCGATCAGGTTTCCGCGCACCGCCTGGATGTCTTTGGGGCTGAGCTTGGTGAGGTCACGGCCCTCGAAGAGCACCTGGCCGCCGGTGATCTTGCCCGCGCCGGGGAGCAGGTCGATGATCGCCTGCGCCGTGGTGGTCTTGCCGGAGCCCGACTCCCCGACGATGGCCAGCGTCTGGCCGGAGTACAGGGTGATGTCCACGCCGCGCACGGCCGGAACGAGGCCGCGCTGGGTCTGGAAACCGACCTCGAGGTTGCGAATCTGCAGCAGGGGCTGCTCGTCGCTCTCGACGCCCCCTGGGTTGGTGTCTGTCAGTGTCTGGCTCATCGAAGCGCCCTCGCCTTCGGGTCAAGCGCGTCGCGCAGAATGTCGCCGAGCATCAGGAACGCGAGCACCGTGATGGACAGGGCGGCCGCGGGGTACAGGAGCACCTGCGGGTTGGTGACAAGGGATGTCTGGGCCTGGCTGATGTCATTACCCCAAGACATCACGCTGGTCGGCAGGCCGATGCCCAGGAACGACAGGGTCGATTCGGCGACGATGAACGTGCCGAGTGACACCGTGGCGATCACGATGACCGGGGCGATCGAGTTGGGGATCACGTGGCGCAGCAGAATCCGGAACTTCGACACACCGAGAGCTGTCGAGGCCATCACGTAGTCGGAGTTCGTGGCCGACAGCACCGCACCGCGCATGATGCGGGCGATCTGGGGCCAGGCGAAGATCGACAGCACGAAGGCCACCGAGGTGGGCGTCGCGGCCGGAAGCACCGACATCAGCACGATGGCGCCGAGGATGGTGGGGATGGCGAAGAAGATGTCGCCGACGCGGGAGACGATTGCGTCGAGCCAGCCGCCGTAGTATCCCGCGAGGGAGCCGAGGATGACTCCCATGAGGGTGACGAGTCCGGTGGCCAGGAGGCCGACGGTGACCGAGGCCCGGGTACCGAAGATGGTGCGCGCGTACACGTCGCAGCCCTGCCGGGTGAACCCGAACGGGTGACCGGCTTCTGGACCGCCGTTGCTGTTCGCCAGCTGGCAGTCGAGGTTCGGCGACACCGAGGTGAACAGTCCTGGGAACAGTGCGACAAGGGCGATGATCAGGATCAGCACTGAGGAGATCCAGAACATCGGCCGGCGGCGCATCGAGTCCCAGGCATCCGCCCAGGTGCTGCGAGCCTTCTGCGACTCGTCGAGACGGTCAATCGGGGCTACCGGGGTGTCTTCCAGCTCCGCGACGAAGTGGGCCTGGCCACTCTTATTTGGCATAACGAATCCTTGGGTCCAGAGCTGCGTACAGCAGGTCGACGAGCAGGTTGGCGAGAACGAAGATGACCACCATGACGGCGATGAATGACACCACTGTGGTGCTCTCGCCGAGGACGATCGCCTTGTACACGGTGCCACCGACGCCGTTGATGTTGAAGATTCCCTCGGTGATGATCGCACCGACCATAAGCGAACCGAGGTCGACACCCAGGAACGTCACGACGGGAACGAGGGAGTTGCGCAGCACGTGCACCGTGACCACGCGGCGCCTGGAGAGGCCCTTCGCGGTGGCGGTGCGAACGAAGTCGGCGTTGAGGTTGTCGGCGACGCTGGCGCGGGTGAGGCGCACGATATAGGCGAAGGACACACTGGCCAGAACCAGGGCGGGGAGGATGAGTTCGCCCCACGGAGCCTCACTGCTCACTGTGGTTCTGAACCAACCTAATTGCACGCCGAAAATGAGCCTGAACAGGAAGCCGAGTACGAAGGTCGGCACGCTGATCAGGAGCAGGCTCACCACGAGGGCGCTGGCGTCGAACCACTTGCCCTTGCGCAGGCCCGCGACGAGTCCGACGAGGATGCCGGCGAAGGCTTCGAAGACGAGGGCCAACATGGCCAGGCGGAAGGTGATCGGGAACGCCCCGGCCATCACGTCGCTGACCGGTCGTCCGGAGTAGGTGGTGCCCAGGTCGCCCTGGAAGAAGTTGCCGATGTAGATCAGGTACTGCTGCAGCAGCGGCTTGTCCAGGTTGTACTGGGCTCGGATCTGTTCGATCACGCCGGGTGCCGGCGGGCGGTCGCCGTACAGCGCCGCGATCGGGTCGCCCGGTAGGGAGAAGACCATGAAATAGATCAAGAATGTCGCCCCGAAGAAGACGGGGATCATTTGGAGGACGCGCCTGCCTGTGTACCACAGCATCAGGTGAGCTCCGAGAATCTTTTATGCATGAGGATCGCAATCACTGAATGAGTCTAGTCAGTGCAATGTCCGGGGCTTGACGCCCCGGACATTGCACTGCGGGTGGAACTAGGAATTAACCCTTGGTGATCTGGTGGTAAAGCGGGACGGAATCCCAGCCGAACACCACGTCGCTGACGGTGTCAGCCCAAACGCCGTTGACGTTGGAGTACCACAGCGGGATGGACGGCAGGTCCTTCAGCAGAACCTCCTGTGCAGCCTGGTACTTGGCGGTTGCGTCCTCGACGGTTTCAGCCGCGGCGCCTTCCTTGAGGAGGGAGTCGAACTCTTCGCTCGAGTAGTCCTCGTAGTTCGAGCCGGCACCGGTCTGGTACAGCGGAGCGAGGAAGTTGTACATCGACGGGTAGTCGCCCTGCCAGCCGGCGCGGGTTCCACCGGTCAGTGCGTCGTTCGAGCGGTCTTCGAGTGCTGCGGCGAAGGTCGGGTACGGCTTGCCGGTCGCGGAGATGCCCAGCGTGTTGACGACGCTGTTGATCACGGCGTCGACCCAGGCCTGGTGGCCACCGTCGGAGTTGTAGGCGATGTCGAACGTGGAGTCGCCGTACGGTGCGATGGCGTCAGCCTTGGCCCACAGCTTGACGGCCTCTTCCGGGTTGTATTCGAGAACTTCGGCGCCTTCGAGCTGGTCGGAGTAGCCGTCGATGACGGGAGAGGTGAAGTCGGTTGCCGGGGTACGGGTGCCCTGGAAGATGACGTCGGTGATTTCCTCGCGGTTGATCGACATCGAGATCGCTGCACGACGCAGCTTGCCCTCTTCGCCGCTCCAGTGCTCGAGGTAGTACGGCATGTTGAAGCCCTGGAAGATGGCTGCAGCCTGGTTCACCGAACGCTCGCCGAATTCGGCCTCGTAGGTTTCGAACGCGGAGTCCGGAACAGCGTCCAGCACGTCGAGGTTGCCGCCCTGTACGTCCGCGTACGCGGCGTCCTGGGTGGAGTAGAACTTGATCTCGAGTCCACCGTTGACGGGCTTGCGCACGCCTTCGTAACCGGGGTTGGTCACGAGGCTGATCTTCTCCTCGTGAACCCAGGCACCCTCGCCATCGAGCATGTACGGGCCGTTGCCGATCGGGTTTTCACCGAAGGCGGCCATGTCGTCGTACGCGGCGGACGGCAGCGGCATGAAGGCCGTGTAGCCGAGGCGCAGCGGCCAGTCGGCCTCGGGCGAAGCGAGCTCAACCGTGAAGGTCGTGTCGTCGACGACCTTCAGGCCGGTCAGTTCGGAGTCAACCTCGTAGTCGAAGCCCACGATGTCGTCGAAGAAATAGGAGGCGCTCTGGGCGTTGCTGAAGAGCGCGCCGTAGTTCCAGGCATCCACGAAGGACGAAGCCGTGACGGGTTCGTCGTTGGTGAAGGTCCAGCCCTCTTCCAGCGTGACGGTCCAGTTGGTAGCGTCGTCAGACTCGATCGACTTGGCGACCTCGTTCTCGATCTCGCCGTCAGCGTTGTACGAGACCAGGCCCGCGAAGATCGACGTGGCGATCTTGCCGCCGCCGGTCTCGGTGGTGTTGGTCGGGATCAACGGGTTCTGCGGCTCGCTGCCATTGGTGCTGACAACTGCGGACGCGTCGCCGGCCGAAGTGGCCTCTTCGTCGTTGGATGTCGCGCAACCCGAAAGCGCCAGAGCGCTCACCGAAATGAGCGCGAGGGCGCTGAGGCCCATGCGGGATCTCTTCAAAATTCCTCCTGTGCAAAGGTGAAGGCGCCGCCGTGGCCGAAGCCCATAGCAGCGCGCTAGTTATCAAAACCCTAGGTACGTCAGGCGCCGGGAGCAAAACCTGACGGTAAACGTTACACAGCAGTAATGAAAGACGCACGATTCTTGCGCTTCACGCCGATTTCGCGGTTTTTTCTGCGAATCCTGCGAGGATCTCTCACGAAGCTTGGGACCAAGGTCCCTCCGACGCATGCAAGCGTTTTCAAATCCCACCGCGTAAGGATCAATTGGCCCGAAAACACGCGTGCGAGCACCAAGGGCGCAAAATAGAGGAATGCCGACCACCCCGCCCGAACAGCCCGCCACGCTCATCTTCGACGGCGACTGTGGGTTCTGCACCACCGCGGTGCTGTGGCTCCAGCGTACGCTGCCCCGGGTGCCGGCCACCGCGCCGTTCCAGTGGACCGACCTCGCTGCCTTCGGTCTCACCGAGCAGCAGGCCAGGAGCCGAGTGTGGTTCGTCGCGGGGGGCCGGCACCACGGCGGCGCTGCCGCGGTGGCAGCGTTGTTGCGTGGCCAGCCGGTTGCCGCACTGCGGATGCTCGGTTGGCTCGCCACGGTGCCGCCGTGGTCGTGGGCGGCCGCGGCCGGTTACAGCCTCGTGGCCCGCTACCGCTATCGGTTGCCGGGAGGCACCCCGGCGTGCCGGATGCCGAACGCGACATGAGCGACTACTCCTCCGACCCGGCCGATCCCCCGGTCCCCTCCGCGCAAACCCGCTCCCCCTCGGCGGCCGCCGATACTTCGGCGTTATCGAGGGTGCGGCTGAAATGGGAGATCGCGATCGTGCTCGGGCTCTCGCTCGGTGCCTCTGCCGTGTACTCGATAGTGTCGATCATTTCCCGACTCACGGCCGAGGTCGCGCTCAGCGATCAGTCGGCGACCATCAACGGGTCGCAGTCGACGCGCGAGTGGCTGGACTTCACCTACCAATTCCTCGGCATCGTCTTCACGTTGTTCCCGGTGGCCCTGGTGCTCTACCTGCTCTGGCGGCCCGGGCAGAGTGGGTTCCGTCGGCTCGGGGTGGATTTCACCGAGCCGCGCCGGGATCTGCTCCGCGGCGGCGGCCTTCTGCTGCTGATCGGCATCCCGGGACTCGGGCTCTACCTGGCCGGCCGCGCGCTGGGCTTCACGGTGGCCGTGGTGCCCTCACCGCTGGACACTTTCTGGTGGACGATCCCGATCCTGATCTTCTCGGCGATACGGAGCGCACTGAGCGAGGAGCTCATTGTGGTGGGCTACCTGTTCACCCGGCTGCGCGAGCTGGGTTGGAGCGCCTCGACCATCATCATCTCGGCAGCTCTGCTGCGCGGCAGCTACCACCTCTATCAGGGCATCGGGCCGTTCATTGGCAATGCCCTGATGGGAGTGGTATTCGGTTGGTGTTACCTGCGCTGGGGCCGGGTGATGCCCCTGGTGATCGCGCACTGGGTGCTCGACATCGTCTCATTCGTCGGCTACCCGCTCGCCCTGCTCTGGTGGCCTGCGCTCCTCGCCCCCACAGCGTAAGCCCTGAGGCCGGGGTTACTCGAACGCCTCGGGCGGCGGGCAGGCGCAGACCAGGTTGCGGTCGCCGTAGGCGTTGTCGATGCGACGCACCGGCGCCCAGTACTTGTTGCGGATCAGGGTGCGCACCGGGTAGACCGCGGTTTCGCGGTCGTACGGATGCGTCCACTCCCCTTCGATCACCGACTGGGCGGTGTGCGGGGCGTTCCGCAGCGGGTTGTCGTCGGCCGGCCAGGTGCCGGCGGCGACGGCATCCGCCTCGGCCTTGATGCCGATCATGGCGTCGATGAACCTGTCGATCTCGCCGAGGTCCTCACTCTCGGTGGGCTCCACCATCAGCGTGCCCGCGACCGGGAAGCTCATCGTGGGCGCGTGGAAACCGTAGTCGACGAGGCGCTTGGCCACGTCGTCGACAGTGACCCCGGTGGCCGCGGTGAGCGGGCGGAGGTCCAGGATGCACTCGTGCGCGACCAAACCGTTGTCGCCGGCGTAGAGCACCGGGTAGTGGCCGCTGAGCTGCTTGGCCACGTAATTCGCGGCGAGCACCGCGGCACCGGTGGCCTGCTTGAGCCCGTCGGCGCCCATCATCCGCACGTAGGCCCACGAGATGGGCAGGATGCTCGGGCTGCCATAGGGCGCGGCCGAGACGGGTCCGCCACCGTGGACGACGGTTTCGGTACCGGTGCTGCCGAGCAGGTAGTGCTCGTCGTCCTGCGCGAGCGGGTGCCCGGGCAGGAACGGGGCCAGGTGCGCCTTGGCCGCGACAGGTCCGACGCCGGGTCCTCCCCCGCCGTGCGGGATACAGAAGGTCTTGTGCAGGTTCAGGTGCGACACATCGCCGCCGAAGTCGCCGAAGCGAGCGAAGCCGAGCAGCGCGTTGAGGTTGGCGCCGTCCACATAGACCTGGCCGCCGGCGGCGTGCACGGCGGCGCAGATCGTGCCGACCTCGTGCTCGTACACGCCGTGAGTGGAGGGGTAGGTGATCATCAGCGCGGCGAGGGTCTCGGCGTGCAGGGCGATCTTGGCATTCAGGTCGTCGAGGTCCACGTTGCCGAGCTCGTCGCAAGCCACGACGACGACGCGCATGCCGGCGAGGACCGCGGAGGCGGCGTTGGTGCCGTGGGCACTGGACGGGATCAAGCAGACCGTGCGGTCCACCTCGCCGTTGGCGAGGTGAAAACCGCGGATGGCGAGGAGACCTGCGAGTTCGCCCTGGCTGCCGGCGTTCGGCTGCAGCGACACGGTGTCGTAGCCGGTGACGTCGGTGAGCCAGGTTTCGAGCTGGCGGATGAGTTCGAGGTAGCCCTCGACATCGGCGCGCGGCGCGAACGGGTGCAGTCCGCCGAACTCGGGCCAGGTGACGGCCTCCATCTCGGTGGCGGCGTTGAGCTTCATAGTGCAGGAGCCCAGCGGGATCATGCCGCGGTCCAGTGCGTAGTCGTAGTCGGCGAGGCGCTTGAGGTAACGCATCATGCTCGTCTCCGAGCGGTGCGTGTTGAACACGGCGTGGGTGAGGTACTCGCTGGTGCGGGCCAGGTCGCCAGGAAGGCCGTCCTGGATCGCAGTCAGGTCGACGTGGCCGAAGGCGTCGCGGCCGCCGAAGAAGCCCACGACGGCGGCCAGGTCGGCCGCGGTGGTGGTCTCGTCGACCGAGATGCCGATGGTGGTGGCGTCGACCTGGTGCAGGTTGTAGCCGGCAGCAGCGGCCTGCGCGACGATGTCGGCGGCGCCGGTCGGGACCGAGACCCGCACGGTGTCGAAGAAGCTGCTGTTGATCGGGTCCACGTCGATCGCCCGCAGCGCCGCGACCAGAGCGCCGGCGCGTTCGTGCACCTCGGTGGCGATCGCTTTGAGGCCCTGGGGCCCGTGGTAGACCGCGTACATGCCCGCCATGACGGCCAGCAGCACCTGGGCGGTGCAGATGTTCGAGGTGGCCTTGTCACGACGGATGTGCTGCTCGCGCACCTGCAACGACAGCCTGTAAGCGGGGTGGCCGGCGGCGTCGACGCTCACGCCCACGAGGCGACCGGGCATCTGGCGCTCCAGGCCCTTGCGCACGGCGAGGTAGCCGGCGTGCGGTCCGCCGAAGCCCATCGGCACGCCGAAGCGCTGGCTGGTGCCCACGGCCACGTCGGCGCCGAGTTCGCCGGGTGAAACGATCAGAGCGAGCGCGAGCAGATCGGCGGCGACAATGGCGAGGGCCTTGTTCTCGTGGGCGAGTGCGATCACGCCGGCGGGGTTCCAGACGCGGCCGGAGGCTCCCGGGTACTGCACGAAGATGCCGAAGTAGTCGCCGAGGTCCTCCGCGGTGGTGTTCTCGTCCAGGGGCAGCACGGTCAGTTCGATGCCGAGCGCGTGCGCGCGGTTGCCGAGCAGCGCGTGGGTCTGGGGCAGCGCATCCGCGTCGACGATGAACCGGTTCGACGGCGACTTGGAGGCGCGGCGGGCCAGCAGCATGCCCTCGACCACGGCGGTGGATTCGTCGAGCATCGACCCGTTGGCGGTGGCCATGCCGGTGAGATCGGCGACCATGGTCTGGAAGTTGATGATGGCCTCTAGGCGGCCCTGGCTGATTTCCGGCTGGTACGGCGTATACGCGGTGTACCAGCTCGGGTTCTCCAGCACGTTGCGCTTGATCACGGCGGGCGTGATCGTGTCGTAATAGCCAAGCCCGATCATCGAGCGCTTCACGGTGTTCTTGTCGGCCAGGCCGCGCAGCTCCTGGATGGCCTCTCGCTCGGTCGCAGCCGGCGGCAGGGTGCTGTCGCCGCGGGTGCGGAACTGCTCGACCTGGATGGAGGCCGGAACGGCCGCGTTGACGAGCGACTCGACGCTGTCGTGGCCGAGGACGGACAGCATGCGGGACTGCGCGTCGGCATCCGTGCCGATGTGACGCTGGGTAAAGGGCTGCGACATGTGGGGAAGGCTCTTTCCGGGGTCTGGTTCGGTGGTGCTTATTCGCCGGTGATGGCGGTGTATTCGGCGTAGCTGAGCAGCGCCGGGAGGGTCTCGAAGGTGATCTTGATGAGCCAGCCCTCGCCGAGCGGGTCGCTGTTGACGAGTTCGGGGCTGTCGACGACGGCGTCGTTGATCTCGGCGACGGTGCCGTCGATGGGGGCGAAGAGTTCACCCACCGACTTGGTCGACTCGATCTCGCCGACGACGGTCCCCGCGGCGAGGGCGCTGCCCACCTCGGGGAGTTCCACGAAGACCACGTCACCGAGCTTGTCGGCGGCGTAGGCGGTGATGCCGACGGTGGCGGTGTCGCCGTCGACGAGCACCCACTCGTGCTCGGCGGTGTACTGCAGTTCGGTCTTGTCTGCCATGGGGTTCCTCTCAAGGGGATGATCACGGGGTTGATCAGTACGGGGTTGATCAGTGCGGGGCGATGCGCGCTGTGGCGACATCGGGTGAGCGGATGCCCGAAGCCGGGCCATCCGCGGAGAGTGCGCTACTTGCGGCGCTTGTAGAACGGCAGCGCGATGACCGTGGCCGGCGCGCGGGTGCCACGCACGTCGATGAACACCTCGGTGTCGAGTCGGGCCAGCGCCGGCGGCAGGTAGGCCATGGCGATCGGGTAGCCGAGCGTGGGCGACAGCGCGCCACTCGTGATGACACCCTCCGCTTCGGTGGCGTCGGTGCTGCGGAAGATCCGGTACCCGGCGCGGCCGGCACGCTTGCCGGCCGAGACCAGGCCGACGAGTACGGGCGCATCGCCGGACGGACCCTCTTCGCTGGCGGTGCGACCCACGAAGTCGGTCGGCTTGGCGAGGTTGACGACCCGGCCCAGGCCCGCCTGTGCGGGGTACGTCGAGGTGGTCAGCTCGTGGCCGTAGAGCGGCATGCCGGCTTCGAGGCGCAGGGTGTCGCGGCTGGCGAGCCCGGCCGGAACCAGGTCGTGCGGCACGCCGGCGACGACGATGGCGTCCCAGAGGGCGAGGGCGGCGACGCCCGGCAGGTAGATCTCGAAGCCGTCCTCGCCGGTGTAGCCGGTGCGGGCGATGAGCACCGGCGTGCCCGCGAACGTGGCCGCGAGGGCGCGGTAGTAGCGGAGGCCCGTGAGGTCGCCGTCGATGGTGAGCCCGGCGGTGGACTGCACGATGGCGAGGGCGTTGGGGCCCTGCACGGCGATGAGGGCGGTGTCGTCGCTCTCATCCGTGACGGCGACGTCAAAACGCGCGGCACGCGCGGTGAGGGCGTCCAAGGCCTGGTCGTGGTTGCCGGCGTTGGCGACCACGAGAAAGTCGGTCTCGCCGGTGCGGTAGACGACGAGGTCGTCGATGATACCGCCGCGTGAGTTGAGGAGCAGGCTGTATTTGGCCTGCATAAGGTCGATGACCGAAAGCTGACCGGCCAGGGCGTGGTCGAGGAACTCGCCGGCCTGCGGGCCGCTGACCCGGATCTCGGCCATGTGCGACAGGTCGAAGAGTCCGGCGGTCTTGCGTACTGCGTGGTGCTCGGCGAGGTCGCTGGAGTAGCGCACGGGCATCTGCCAGCCGGCGAAGTCGGTGAAACTGGCGCCGGCGGCGACGTGGGCGGCGTGCAGCGGCGAGAAGCGTTCGGTCGCGGCGGCGGCGTTCGAGGAGGAGGTGGGGTCAGGGCTGGCCGAGGTCATGAGTTCTCCGGTTCGTCGCCGGGCAGATGCCGGACGAGTTGCTCCGGGGCTCGTTCGAACCCCGTTGGGAACTCCCCCTCTGTCGTCTGGCCTGAGAGCTTCACCGGCGCGTGCGCCGGCTTTCACCGTGGGCGGGACTTGGCAGTTCTGACCGGATCCCGCTGACGCGAAACCCGGACGCGCTGTGCTCGTCCGCTTTTCAGAGTGGCCCGTTCGATGCGGTACGAGTACCTGAGAGATTGTCGGGGAGGATTGCTCCTTCGGTGTTCGCTCGTCTCTACGACGTCGAACTCTCCCGCATCGACCGTGTGGCCCGATTTTCAGTTGATTGTCGTGCGAATGAAGTCTATCCGACCAGCGCGCCCGGGTGCGTGGCGCAGTGGGTGCAGTGTCGGTGGTAGGTGAGACGATCTCAGTATGAGTATCGCTGACGAGGTACTACCGCCCGCTCCGGACGATGACGACTACTCTCCGGAGCCCATCCTGGACGACCGTGTCCAGGCCGATCTGGTCCGGCACACCGAACGGATCGCGGCCGATGACCGCCTCATCGCCCGGGCCCAGGCCCGCCGGATCGAGCACCTGCTGGACCTGCAGGACTGGAGCGAACAACCCCAGGTCGCCCGCCGCACCATCGTGAGCGAGACCGCGTGCATGACCCGGGTGGACGAGCGCACCATCGACCGGCAACTAAACGAGGCGCGGTTCCTCAGCTCGTACGCACCGGCGACGTTCGCGGCGTTCTCCAGAGCGGAGATCAGCTACCGGCACGCCACGACCCTCCTCGGGCAGCTACTCACTCTGCCCGATGGGGGCCAGGCGGCGTTTGAAGAGAAGGTGCTGCCCGACGCGAAACGCCTGCCGGTGGGCCGGTTCCGTGACAAGGCCCGCCGGCTGCGGGAGAGACTGCACCCGGAATCGATCGTGACCCGGCACCGGAACGCGCTGGCAGACCGGCGTTCGTACTGGGAGGCCGCCCCGGATGGAATGGCGTGGCTGCACTGGTACGGCACCGCGCACGACACCAATGCCGCCTACGACCGGATCAACGGCATGGCCGTGCAGCTCAAGCACCTCGGCGACCCGAGCCCGGCCAACCAGACGGATGGCGCCAGCAGCGGTGACCAGCGACGTCGACCACACCGACCCCAGGGCCGGCGGCGGCAGCACCGACAGTGACAACCTCGCCCACCTCTGCGAACCCCACCACCGACTCAAACACCTCAGCCAGTGGCGGGTCACGCAGGAACCAGGTGGGATCCTGCACTGGACCTCACCGGGCAAACGCAGCTACCGCACCGACCCCGCCAACCCGATCGGCCCACCCCGACCCCGACCACCGGTCGCCGGGCCGAAAACCCGGAAGCGACCCGCCGACGAGACCTACCTGACTCCCCGGCAGCGGCCGACCCGGCACCCGACACCGCCGGTACCGGAGAACCCGCCGTTCTAGAAGCCGGAGGAGCAGCCAACGAGGCTAAAGGAGCAGCTTGAAACCCACGTGGGAGGAGGCGAAGCCGAGGCGCTCGTAGAAGCGGTGAGCGTCGAGACGGGAGGCGTCGGAGGTGAGCTGTACCAGCCGACAACCGCGTCCGCGCCCGTACTCAACCGCCCAGGTCAGCATCTCGCTGCCGAGGCCGTTGCCGCGAAGAGCGGCGCTCACGCGCACCGCCTCGATCTGCAACCGGGTAGCGCCGGACCGGGCGAGCCCGGGCAGCACCGTCAGCTGTTGAGTGGCCACCACCTTCCCGGCGGGATCGTCGACGACAACGAGCAGTTGGTCTGCCGCTTCGTCGATCGCGGTGAAGGCAGCCAGGTAGGGCGCCAGATCCTGCGCCGCGGTGGATTCCTCATCGGATCGCAGCTGGTCGTCGGCGAGCAGGCCGATGATCGCGGGCACGTCCTCAGCGAGCGCTTGTCGCAGGGTGAATGGTCCGCCGGGTAGGTCGAAAACAGCCTCAGTCATCCATCCAGCATGCCAGCGCACGTTTGTCAGCGCGGACCCGAAATGCCGCACGCCCGGACCGCCGCCGCCCACGACAGGTGGGCGGTGGCGATCCGGGCGTGTGTGCCGATGCCTCGGCCGGTTAGTAGCTGTTCGAGAAGACCGGAGCGCCGTCGACCATCTTCACGGTCCCATTGACCGAGAAATTCATGGTTGCCGTTTCCGGCGACGCCTGGCCCCGATAGTCAGTGTTCGTGTAGGTCACGGTCGCCGAGCCGCGATCTTCCGTGGCGAGGTACCACTCGTTCTTGTACGAGTTGCCCAACGACGTCACGGCCGGCTCATCGATGGTCCAGACGACATCGGTGATGGTGCCGTAATCGAACACGTAAATCGGGCAGTCGTCGGCATTCAGCACCTTCTGCGCCGCGCAGCCGGCGAGATATTCCGCCACCTGCTCATTTATGGACGAGGTGAACTTCGCCGTCGGTTCGAGCTTCAACTGCGCACTACCTGATGAAACAACCATTCCGACCTGGACCGTCTGCGGCTCGGCTGCAAGCCACTCGGCGTCCCCTGCACTGCCGATGACATAATCTCCGGCGAAGGCGAGAACCTCCAGATAACCGGACTCCTGGACTTCACTGGTCAGCTCGATGACGGTGCCGTTGACATCGACCGATTCGATACCCGGCGCGACGGAGACCGACACCGTCGGCAGCCAGACCGGGTCCAGGGTCCAATTATCGAAGAACAGGGCCGTCTTCCCGGACTTCGTCAAGGTGTAGCTCGCATCCTCCTTGACCCCGTCCAGATCGATGTCGGCAGTCACCGTGGCGGTGTCGCCTGCGGTGCTGACATCGGTGATCGTGAATCCGGTGATCCGGCCCTCGGTCGCCTTCAGCACCTTGTCGGTGAGCAGCACCCCCTGCTCCCCGGAGCCGTCGACATCACCGATCGCCACGGCAGCCGATGCGTCACCGGCCACGAGCGCGTCCAGGTAGCTTTCCACCTGGTTCTGCGGGCTGTAGACCATCTGATTGACGATAGAAACGGCGATGGATGCGCCGAGCACGACGACGACACCGGCCCCGACGGCGGCGAGCACAATCCGCACCCGACGCTTCTTCTCCGGGGTCATCGGCACGGTCGCGGTAACACCATCATGCTGGGGCAGGACCACGGCGGGCTCTCCAGAGCCGACGGGCTCTCCGGTTGCGCCGGGGGCGGCGCTGGCGGCGGGAACCTTGGTCGGCTCCGGCAGCACATACGTACCGGGCACCGCGAACGGCACGCCGACCAGTCCGGTGATCTTGGCCGACCGGGTGAGGACGGCGGCGGGGAGGAGCTGCACCAGGGTCGGGGCCGCGAAGACCGCGACGACCTCGACGAGGGCGCCCAGCGCGGCGAAGACGATGAATGTCCACGCGGCCAGTCCGACGACGCCGGAGGCAGCGGCAGCCCCTTCGATCAGGGAACCGGCACCCGCGAGAAGGCCGTCGAGGCTCTCGCCTGCGCCGGCCGTGTCGACGCTCGTCCAGCCGCCGATGCCACCCACAATCGAGATGACGATGCCCGCGACAGCGAACGACACCACCGTGGTCACCCACGACATGGCCGCAGACAACCTCAGCTGCCCGCGACGAAGACGCAGCACGGTACCCGTGACCAGGATGAGCAGAAGGTTGGCCACCAGGATCAGCACAGTGGCCCAGCCGGGCAGCTCAGCGGGCATCCAGAAGCTGTTCGACGAACCGGTCAGCCCACCCAGGGCGGCCAGAGAACCACCGAACGTGAGCGGTGCGAGGTTCACGAAGCCGAGGCCGTCGACCACAGCGGTCGGAAGCCAGAAGAACGCCGTCAGGAGAGCGTTGACGCCGCCGTTGATCACGGACCAGACCAGCAGTCCCACGGTGACCAGAACGGCGAGCACACCGAGGTGCAGCCCGACGACCGGCAGCGTCGACCGCACGGATGCGAACACGGTGGTGGCGGCCGGTGCCACGACGGCAGGCGTGATGCCGGCGGCCGCGCGGGCCACCCGGGCCCGGGCGACATACGAGGCGAGGGTGCCCAGAACGACAGCGCCCAGGAAGGCCGTGAATGACGCCGACGTCGCGGTCCCGGTGGCGGTCGTGAATCCCAAGTAGCTTTCGGAACCGTCACCGAGCACATAGGTGAGCGGTGTGACGGCCGCGACGATGACGACAAGAATCGCCAGCACCACACCGCTGAGCGCCGACAGCAACCAGCGGATGCCGCGCGTCCGGCTCGGCGCGATCCGTTCGTCCCTGCGGGCCACGAATGCGGTGGCGATGATCAGGAAGGTGGTGACCAGCAGCGGAAGCCAGAGCACGGAGACGGCGGCCGAGATCCCCATCACCGTGGCGCCGATGGTGAGCGTGCCGGCAACGGCCAGGCCAACGATCTGAGCGGGCGCCTGGAAGGCCAGTCCCCAATCGAGGGATGCGTCAGCGGCGGCGACGAACACGAGCAGGGTGAACACCAGCGCCAACAGCCAGGTGGCGGCGTAGACAACTACCGGGGCGATCGCGGCGGCGATGAACCGTTCGGCCGGGATGCCCCGCACCATTGAGGCGACGCGGGTGCCGACGGTCGGTCCGGTCGGCGCCGGTATGGTCGGCAGCGTGGCACCCGGAGTACCGTACGGAGCCGCGACCCGCTCAGTCGGCGCGGGCGGCGCAGCGGCCGGACCTGCTGCCGGATCTGCTGCCGGTTCTGCTGCCGGTTCTGCTGCAGCGGCCGGCTCAGTTGCCACCGCGCTTTGGTCTGTATTGTCTGTGCCCGTTCCGGAATCGTCTCCGGAATCGGGATTCCCACCCAATTGTGAATTATTCATGCTTCCCCCAGTTATCGTTTCGAAGCGTATCGCAATCAAACAGCTGGCCAGCGGCCAAGTCCGTTCCCCGTGTAACGATCGGAACACTACTCGGCACCGGCACAATGGACCAATGCACATCACGGACGTCACCCCCGCCGATCTCGAGGCCGTGACCACCCTCTGGGAGGAAGCCGGCCTCACCCGCCCGTGGAATCCGCCCGCCACCGACCTCCATCGCGCGCTGGACGGATCGACATCGACAGTGCTCGGTGCCTTTCGCGACGGCAGACTGGTCGGCACCGTGATGGTCGGCCACGATGGCCACCGCGGCTGGGTCTACTACCTGGCCGTCGCCGTGCCCGAGCGCGGCATGGGCCTCGGTCGCCGGCTGATGCAGGCCGCCGAAGCCTGGCTGGTGGAACGCGGCGCCGTCAAGCTGCAGCTCATGGTGCGAGAGAGCAACACCGCCGTCACCGGTTTCTACGACCGGCTCGGCTATGCGGATGCCCACGTGCGCGTTGTCGCGAAACGGCTCGACTGATCTCACTCCCCGGCAGCCGGGGTGCTTGGTTTTCCACCGGGAGCGTGATTCGCTGGGGTCATGTCGAATCAGGGGAGCTCACCCGACGAGCCCGTCGGCGCCACCGGCCTGCCGATGTTCCCGCTCGGTTCGGTGCTCTTCCCCTACATGCCGTTGCAGCTGAGGGTGTTCGAGGAGCGCTACCTCATGATGCTGGCGAGCATCCTCGAATCGGAGCCCGCGGAGTTCGGTGTGGTCCTCATCGAACGCGGCCAGGAAGTGGGCGGTGGCGAGCACCCGTTCAGTACCGGGACCGTGGCGCAGGTGCTCGAGCTGGTGGCGCCGGAGGGGTTCGTCGGCCTCGTCGCGCAAGGAGACCGGCGCATCGAGGTGATCGAGTGGCGCCAGGACGCCCCCTACCCGCAGGCCGTGGTGCGGGAGCTGCCCGCCCTGGTCTGGGACGACGCCCTCACCCCGTTGCGGGTGCTCGCCGAGCAGACCGTGCGTCGTACCCTGTCGCTGGCCAGCGAGTTCACCGACGATGCTTGGTCGGCCAACGTCGCCCTGTCCGAGGACCCCGTCGAGGCCGCCTGGCAGCTGGCCGGCATCGCCCCGGTGGGTCCGCTCGACCAGGTCGCCATGTTGCGGTCCACCAGCATGGCCGGCCTGCTTCGGGCGATTTTCGACCACACTGAAGCGGCCGCCGACGCGTACAGGGTGCCCGGCCCCGGTGAGCTGGACGCGGATGATTTGAACACGGATGACCTGGACCCTGACGACCCGAACGCCTGACCCTCGCGAGCGACCGCGACCGGCTCGTCATCGGTGCCGGCGGTGTACCGTCGCGCGCCGTTGAGCACTGGAGCATTCCGGGGCAGCATGGGGGCATGCCCCCTCAATCGTCCTCCCCCTCGTTCTCACGGTCCGTCGGCTTCCCGATCCCCCGCCACGACCGCTTCCCCGATGGGTCGGTCAAGGCCAGCGGCTTTGAACTCGACGGCAAACTCCACGGACACTGGGAGTGGTTCCGTCTCGACGGTTCGCTGATGCGTTCCGGGGAGTTCGACCTGGGTCACCAGGTGGGCTTGTGGCGCACCTGGGACCGCACCGGGCGCCTCGTGAAGGAGACCTCGTTCGACCGGTCGACCCCGGGCACCAGCCCCGCGGACCCTGCCACCCGGTGATGACATGGCCGGAAACCGGATCGGCACCGGCACAATATTCGACGCCGATGTCCTGATCGTGGGCGCCGGGCCCACCGGGCTCGCCCTCGCCCGAGAGCTGCACACCCACGGGGTCACCGCGATGATCGTCGACAGGGCAGCGGATGCAGCGCACGAATCCCGCGCGCTGGCTATCCAGGCACGCACCCTCGAGGTCCTCGCCCGCAACGGCCTCGCGGACGACCTCGTGAGCGCCGGCAACCCGACCGGGACGCTGTTGCTGCACGGGCGCGGACGCCGCCGCCGCGGCAGCCTGAGCGCTGCGCCCGCTCATGCCGTGTCCCTGTTCGACGAGGCACTGTTCGACGAGGCACTGCTCGACGAAGCAATCGGTGACACGCGCTTCCCGTTCCTGCTGTTCCTCTCTCAGGCCGGCACCGAACGAGTGCTCGTCGACCGCCTGGCCAGCGCGGGCGTCGGCATCCGCCGGGGTCTCACCCTGACGGGCCTGAGTCAGGACGATGACGGGGTCACCTGCACCCTCGACTCCCCCGGCGTGCCGCCCAGGACGGTACGCACCCGCTATGTGGTGGGCTGTGACGGCGCGCACAGCGCGACCCGGCACCTGGCCGGCATCGGTTTCTCCGGTCGAGCCTTCCCGCAGCGCTTCCTCCTCGCCGATCTGGAGGCCGACGGTCTGGAACCCGGCCGGGTGCACGTCTACCTGTCCGGAGCCGGTCCGCTGTTCCTGTTTCCTCTCGGCTCGCCGGCCGGCTGGCGGCTGCTGGTGATGCTACCGCCGGGCAGCCGCACCGGCCCCGTCACCCTGGCCCTCGCGCAGGCGGCCGTCACCCGGTACACCCGGGACACCATCGTGCTGCACGACCCGGTTTGGCTCACCGAATTCACCATCAGCAGTCGGCTCGCCGATACCTTCGCGCGCGGCCGGGTGTTCCTGGCCGGCGATGCGGCTCATATCCACAGCCCGGCCGGCGCCCAGGGCATGAACACCGGCATCCAGGATGCCGTGAACCTCGGCTGGAAACTCGCCCTGGTCTGCCGGGGCGCCGCCGACCCGGCGCTGCTCGGGAGCTACGAGCAGGAACGACTGCCGGTGGCCCGCTCGGTGCTGGCCGGCACCAACCGTGCCTTCACGGTGGCGACCAGCCAGCACCCGGTGCTGCGTGGCCTGCGGGCCGGCCCGGCCGTGCCGGTGGCCGCGTTGCTGCTGCGCAGCCGGATGGCGCGCCGCACCGGCTTCCGGCTGATCTCCGAACTGGGCATCCACTACCGGCGCAGCTCGCTATCGGTGGACGGGGTCCCCAGCCTCGACCGGGGGCCGCGGCCGGGCGAGAGATTCCCCCAGCCCGGGATGGGCGCGGTGCCGGTTTCTTCCGTCAGGACCGCAGCCGCCGGTCACGGCGCGGCACCGGGCCCGCCGGTGTTCCGGATGCTGCTCTGCGGGCCGGCCGCTGAGTGGCCCGATGCAAGGGTGCGGGAGTTTCAGGCCCGCTGGGCGCACCTGCTCACCGTGGAACTGACCCCGTCCGCACCGCGATCCCGCTGGTCGGCCGCTCCACGCGCCGCCGCCGTCTCGCGCCGACGATCCGGCCTGGCCCAGTATCTGGTGCGTTGGGACGGCTACGTCGGCTACCGCGCTGACGGCTCCGACCTTGACGGCGCCGACGCCTACCTCCTGGGGTTCGGTGCTCGACCGCTCCCGCCCTGACCGGGGGCGGGCTCGGCGGGGTCTGCTCCTCGACCGATGAACCAGTAGTAGCCATCGGCGTCCCGCCGCACCAGGTCGCCCGTGAGGTACCAGCCTCCGACGAAGCGCCGCCGGTACCGGGCGTCGTCCCGCAGGTAGCCGCGGAACATCGACGGCCAGTCGGCGCGAAAGGCGAGCTCGCCGATGGCACCCGGTTCGGTGACCAACACCACCCCACCGTCGTCCCCGCGCACGAACCGCCCGTCGGCGTCGGTGAGCAGCACGGCGGCCTGCACCCCGGGTAGCGGCCGGCCGAGCGCGCCGGGCCGAATCGGACTGCCCGGGAAATTCGCGAGCATTATGCCACCGGTCTCGGTCTGCCGCCAGGTGTCGTGCACCGGCCGCCCGAACGTCTCCTGGGCCCAGGCGAAGACCTCGGCATCGAGCGGTTCACCACCGCTGGCCACATGGCGCAACGCCCTGAGGTCATGGGCGGCCGCGAGCGCGGGGCCGGCCGCCATGAGCATCCGGAGCACTGACGGTGTGGTGTACCAGACCGTCACCCGCTGGTCGGCGAGCACACTGTAGGTGCGCTCGGCGTCGGGCTCGCCCTCCACGATCAAGACTGTCGCCCCGTGGACCAACGGCGTGATCACGCCATGCGAATTGCCGCTGACCCAGCCGGGGTCCGCAGTGCTCCAATAGACGTCCTTCGGGTGCAGGCCGAGGGCGTAGAGCCCGGCGACATAGAGCGAGGCGACGGCATCATGCACGTGCACCACACCTTTGGGCGGACCCGTCGTGCCGCTGGTGAAGTGGAGCATGGCCATGTCCTCCGACTGCATCGCCACGATGTCGCCGTACGGCGGGGCATCGCGCATCAGCGCGACCAGGTCGACGGTGCCGGGGTCCGGTTCTCCGTCGGCATCGATGAGGAGGACCTGCACCAGCTCGGGCAGTTCTGCCCGCACCGGCGCGACGGTTTCTCGGTACAGCTCGCGGGTGGTCACGAGCGCCCGCCCAGAGCCGCGCTTGAGTCGTTGCCGCCCCTGCTCGGGGTCGAAGCCGGAGAACATCGGGCAGAACACGCTGCCGTTCTTGAGGGTGCCCAAGGCGGCCACGAAGAGTTCGGGTATGCGTCCGCAGAGGGAGAAGACCCTGTCCGCCCGCTCGATTCCCAACCGCTGCAGCACACTGGCGAAGCGTCCGGTTTGTTCGGCGAGCTCGGCGTAGCTGAGCGGGTGAGTGGTGCCGTCGGTGCGCACGAACCGCAGCGCATCGTGTCCGGCGAGCGCTCCGGCAGCGTGGCGGTCCACGGCTTCGTGGGCGATGTTGACACCCCGGCCGTCCGGCAGCCCCGACAGCACCTGTCGCACCCGGTCCCAGCTGAACTCCGCATAGACCTGCCCGTAGTCGACCAGAGTCGACCGCACCACGAAGGACGCGGAGTCTGTGTCAAGCGGGGGCCGCGCCGGCGCGGGGTCTGAGGCGTTTGATCCTGCCGTCATGCCCCCATAGAACTCCTGCTCGGTCGCCCGGCATAGGGGCCGGCCACAGCAACAGGGCGGTCACAGAAACAGGGCGGTCAGCGCAGCAGGGCGAGGACGATCCGCAGCGCCACGACGGCGAGCGTCGCTCCGGCCAGCGCCAGCGCCGCCACGGTGAGGCCTCGACCTCTGGCTCCCGCGGGAATGACCCTGTAGGCCTGCATGGTGAAGTAGAGGCCGACGGCGCCGATGATCAAGGCCGGGACCGGGTACACCACGGCGACGACGAGCCCGAGCAGGGCAACCCAGAAGCCGGGCACCCGGCCGGGCGCCTTCGTCCAGTCCGCCTGGGGGGCGCCCATGGCGAGGAGGCGGTTGCCGTCCATCTTGGCGCGGGGATCGTTCACTGTGGAGCTCCTTCGAGGGTCCGTTGGACCAGATCGGCCGCGACCACTCATCGCTCCCATTCTCGTGCATCCGATGCGCCGGTGGGCGACAATCAGCCGCGGCGTCGTCCGGCGGCCGCCTCCAGCTCCAGGGGGGTGGCACTGGCCAGCGGAATGTTGAGAAAGTCAACCAGGGGCGCCAGCACCCTGAACCGTTCGACGACGGTATCGACGAAGCCGTCCGTGAGGGCAGACTCCCCGGGCAGCTGTGCGAACAGTGCCCAGCTGCGCACGCGAAGCAGGTCGGCGGCCGGATGCTCGGCGGGAAAACCCTTGGGGCCGCGAATGAGCGGCCGGCCGGCCAACGGCTCCGCCAGCCTGGCCAGCGACGCGTCGGCGAGCAGGCTGCGCATCTGGTCATGGTGGTCGAGCAGGTACTCGCGGATCGCGTGCAACTGGGGCGAGCCCGGAGAGTAGGCGCCGGCGGCCACCATCACGCCGTGCACCCCCACCTGCAGGAAGAATCCGGCGCCGCCGGCCTTCTCCAGGCCCTGCCGGGGCCAGTTCGCCGCCAGATGGGTCTTGTACGGGGTCTTGTCGTTCGAGAACCGCACATCGCGGTAGATCCGCAGCATCGCCTTCGGCGCCGGCCGCAGATAGTCGGGCGCGAACCCCGCCAACTGCAGGTTGATCGCCTCGATCACCTCGAGCATCCGGGCCTTCAGCTCAAACTCGTAAACGCCCTTGTGCTCCTCGAACCACTCACGGTTGTTGCGGTGTTCGAGCTCCTCGAGAAAGTCGAACGCCTGCTCGCTGAAATGGGGACCCACCTGCACGCTCCTTCGATCACGTCAGTCCATTGTCTCGCGGCCATCTCCGAGCCCGTTCTTGCGCGGGCCGCCTTGAACGCCCCGGCACACCGGACTAGATTCACTCCATCTACGCCATCTGGCACCTCCGGCCCCACCTCAATCGGCTCCCGAAGGGACAATCATGACCAGCGAACCGGCATCCCCCGACACCATCGTGCTCATCCACGGGCTCTGGATGACGCCCCGAAGCTGGGAACTCTGGGTTCCCTACTACGAGGCCAAGGGCTATCGGGTGATCACCCCCACCTATCCGGGCTTCGAGATCGAGGTCGAGGCCCTGCGCGAGAACCCCGAGATCATCGCGGACCTGACCGTGCCCGAGACCGTCGATCACCTCGCTGCAGTCATCGGCGCGCTCGAGACTCCCCCGATACTCATGGGCCACTCCTTTGGTGGCACCCTCACCCAGCTCCTCACCGCCCGGGGGTTGGGCGCGGCATCCGTCGCCATCAACTCGGCGCCGACGGAGGGAGTGCGGGTCACCCCGCCGTCGCAGATCCGGTCGTTCTTCCCGATCCTCAACAACCCGGCCAACTACCACCGGGCTGTCGGGTACACGGCAGAGCAGTTCCACTACGTCTTCGCCAACACGCTGAGCCGAGAAGACTCCGACGCCGTGTACGAGCGTTACCACATCCCCGCACCGGGCAACTGGGTGTGGGCATATGGGTTGATCGCCAACTTCAAGCCGGGCAAGCAAGAAACCTGGGTGGATTACGCGTTCGACGACCGGGCCCCGCTGCTGTTCATCGCCGGCGGCGCGGACCACATCATGCCCGCGTCGGTGAACAAGTCCAACGCCGACCACTACCGCAAGTCCGCGGCGCTGACCCAGTTCCACGAGTTTCCCGGTCGGTCGCACTGGACCTGCGGGGAACCCGGCTGGGAGGCCGTCGCCGACTACGCGCTGGACTGGGCGGTGACGCACGCCAGCACCGCACACATCCGTCGTGCAGAGCTGGCCTGACGGCTGGCCCTGTTACCTGCCCGCGGATTCCTTCGCGGCGGCCTTCGCGGCCCGTTTGCTCTCGCGCACCCTGGCGAGCGATTCCGGGTCGACGATGTCGGCCACCGACCGCAGCGAGCCGTCCTCGCCGTACGGGGCGGATGCTTCGCGCCAGCCGGCTGCGGTGACGCCGAGCCGTTTGCCGAGCAGCGCCAGGAAAATCTTGGCCTTCTGCTCACCGAAGCCGGGCAGTGCCTTGAGGCGGCGCAGCACCTCGGTGCCGTCGGGGGCGGCCCCGTCGGAACCGGGGGCGGTCCAGATGGCGGCGGCGTCACCGTTCCAGTCTTGGGCGACGACCTCCGCTATCGTCTGCACCCGGGTGGCCATGGAGCCCGGGAAACGGTGCACGGCCGGGGTCTGCTTGAAGATCGCGGCGAATTCATCAGGGTTGTATCCGGCGATCACCGACGGGTCGAGGGTGCCGATCCGGTCCCGGATCTTCGCCGGTCCCGCAAAGGCTGCCTCCATGGCGATCTGCTGATCGAGCAACATGCCGAGCAGGAGCGCGAACGGGTCGTCACTGAGTAGGGCGTCTGCGGCGGTATCGCCGGTGATGTGCAGCGTCATCAGAGCATTCTCGCACCGTCGACACAGATTCGCTGGACGGCCGACTCGGGTTGGCAGCGGCAGATCGCGCTGCCAGCATGGCGAGTGCCGGCGCGAATCCGGCGGACAGGAGCCGTCATGTTCGATATCCCCGCTGGCAGCGTGATGCGCAGTTGGACCGGGTGGATCAGACCGTCCGACCGCGCCTCATACACGGCCTACATGGAACGCACCGGGCTCGCCGATTACAGGTCCACCCGGGGCAATCTCGGCGCCGCGATGGTGTTCCGCGACCTGCGCGACGGTCGGTGCGAGGTGCGCACGATCTCGTTCTGGCGCGCTTACGCCGATATCGTCGCCTTCGCCGGCGAGGACATCGAGCTGGCGGTCTTCTATCCGCAGGACGACTCCTTCCTCATCGATCGCGAACTCACGGTGGCCCACTTCGACGTGGTCTGACTCCGGTTTCGTCGCCGGGCGGGCTCCCGTTTCTGCCGGTTCGGGCCGATCATGGCTGCATGGATGCCGTGGATGCCCTCAGCGAGATCGCCTTCTGGCTGGAACGAGGCCTCGCCCCGAACTTCAAGGTGCAGGCATTCCGACGAGCCGCCTCGCTCATCAGCGACCTCGACCCGGTGGAGCTCGCCGATCGGGTGCACGACGGCCGGCTGCGGGCGATGAAGGGTATCGGCGGCCGCACGGCCGAGGTGATCTCCCAGTCGCTGTACGGCCTGCCCGACTACCTGGACAACCTGCGACGGAGCGGCACAGACCCTGTGGCCACCGGCGGCCGCGAGCTGCTCGCGGTGGTTCGCGGCGACCTGCACACGCACAGTGACTGGTCGGACGGCACCACGTCCATCGAACTCATGGTGATCACGGCGCGGATGCTGGGCCGGGAGTACCTGACGCTGACCGACCATTCGCCGAGCCTCACGGTCGCGCACGGCCTGACCGCGGACCGGCTGATGCAGCAGCTCGGTGTGGTCGCCGACATCAACGCAGACGCGGGATCCTCGCCCGACCCGGTCAGGCTGCTCAGCGGCATCGAGGTCGACATCCTCGAGAACGGCGAGCTCGACCAGGACCCGGCGCTGCTGGCCCGGCTGGATGTCGTCGTCGCCAGCGTGCACTCCAAGCTGCGCGCCGACTCGCTGAGCATGACCCCGCGGATGCTCGCCGGCATCCGCAACCCGCACACCAACGTGCTCGGCCACTGCACCGGTCGTCTCGTGACAGGGTCGCGCGGCACCCGGCCGCCGTCGAGCTTCGACGCCGAGCGGGTGTTCGCCGCGTGCGCCGAGAACGCCGTGGCGGTCGAGATCAACTCCCGGCCGGAACGCCAGGACCCGCCGGACGACCTCATGGCTCAGGCCCTCGCGGCCGGCTGTCTGTTCAGCATCGACAGCGACGCCCATGCCCCCGGGCACCTGGACTTCCTGGCCTACGGCGCCGAACGCGCCGCGGCGAACGGGGTGCCCGCCGAGCGGATCGTCAACACCTGGCCGGTCGAGAAACTGCTGGACTGGTCGCGAGCCACCCGCTGAGCGACCCGCTGGCCAGCGCCCGGTCAGGATGCTTCGCTAGGTTGGAGGTCTGCCACATCGGCTGCCCCGGCAACTCACGAGGAGCTCCATGCCCATCACCGTTCAAGGCGCGATCGCCCGTTCGAAGGGGGCTCCCGTGGAGCTCACCGACATCGTCATCCCCGACCCCGGACCCGGTGAGGTCGTCGTCGACATCGATACCTGCGGAGTCTGTCACACCGACTTCCACTACAAGGAGGGCGGCATCAGCGACGACTTCCCGTTCCTGCTCGGCCACGAGGCCGCCGGCCGGGTGAGCATCATCGGCGCCGGCGTCACCCACGTGGCCGTCGGCGACTTCGTGGTGCTCAACTGGCGGGCCGTCTGCGGCGACTGCCGGGCCTGCAAGCGCGCCGAACCCTGGTACTGCTTCAACACCTTCAACGCCAGCCAGAAGATGACCCTGATCGATGGCACCGAGCTCAGCCCGGCACTGGGTATCGGCGCGTTCGCCGAGAAGACCCTCGTGCACGAACGTCAGTGCACCAAGGTCAACCCGGAGGCCGACCCCGCCGCGGTCGGGCTGCTGGGCTGCGGCATCATGGCCGGCATCGGCGCCGCCATGAACACCGGCAACGTCGCCGCCGGCGATTCCGTGGCCGTGATCGGTTGCGGTGGTGTCGGCGACGCCGCTGTGGTCGGCGCGAAGCTGGCCGGCGCGAGCACCATCATCGCGATCGACCGTGACGCCAAGAAGCTGGCCAAGGCCACCGAGTTCGGCGCCACCCACACCATCGACTCCGCAGGGCTCGACGAAGACGGCGTGGTCGCAGCCGTGCAGGCGCTCACCGGCGGCTTCGGCGCCGATGTCGTCATCGACGCCGTCGGTCGCCCGGAG
The DNA here is from genome assembly GCF_004403385.1 of Cryobacterium sp. TMT4-31. Taxonomy (NCBI): domain Bacteria; kingdom Bacillati; phylum Actinomycetota; class Actinomycetes; order Micrococcales; family Microbacteriaceae; genus Cryobacterium; species Cryobacterium sp. TMT4-31. The sequence continues at coordinate 102,686 of NZ_SOGI01000074.1, read as the reverse complement.
ACCTGGCGGCAGGCGTTCTACGCCCGCGACCTTGCCGGCACCGTGGTGTTGGTCGGCGTGCCGACACCGGAGATGATGCTCGAGATCCCCCTTGCCGATGTGTTCGGCCGCGGTGGCTCGCTGAAGTCCTCCTGGTACGGCGATTGCCTGCCGGAGCGGGACTTCCCGATGCTCACCGAGCTCTACCTGCAGGGACGTCTGCCGCTGGCGGAGTTCGTCAGCGAACGCATCCGCATCGATCAGATCGAGGCGGCGTTCGCCAAGATGGCGTCCGGCGACGTGCTGCGTTCGGTGGTGGTGCTCTGATGGGCGCGCGCATCGAGCACCTCGTCACCGAGGGCACCTTCGACCTGGACGGCGGCAGCTGGGCGTTGGAGAACAACGTCTGGATCGTCGGCGATGACACCGAGTGTGTCGTCATCGACGCCGCCCATGACGCCGAGGCGATCCTCGCGGCGGTCGGCGAGCGCCGACTGCTCGGCATCCTGAGCACCCACGCGCACAACGACCACATCGGCGCGGCCGGTGCAGTGGCTGCAGCCACGGACGCACCGGTCTACCTGAATCCGGACGACCGCATGCTCTGGGACGTCGTCTACCCGGATGCCGCGCCGAACCGCGAGCTCGCCGACGGCGACACCATCGAGGTGGCCGGGATCGAGCTGCAGGTCATCCGCACGCCGGGTCACTCCCCCGGCTCGGTGTGCTTCTACGCGCCCGCGTTCGACACGCTGTTCAGCGGGGACACCCTCTTCCACGGCGGGCCGGGCGCGACCGGACGGTCGTACAGCGACTTCCCGACCATCATCGAGTCGATCACGACGAAGCTGCTGACCCTGCCCGCCCAGACCGTCGTGAACACCGGCCACGGCGAGTCGACCTCGATCGGCGCCGAGGCCCCCGACCTGCCCGACTGGATCGCGCGCGGCCACTGACGGCCCGCGAGTTGCCGCGAAATGCCCCTTGGATACCTCCTCAGGGGCATTTTTCGGCATCTCGCGGCGAGCAAGCTACTCCGGCCGGTGGGGGTCGGCGCGGCCGCCCTCCGACTCCCGAGCCCGGTGCCCGAAGTACTCGCCTGCGGTCACCGCGCGATACGACGTCGTGACCATCTGCTCGAGCACGTCCAGGTCGACCTTGTCGAGGTTGGTGACATACAGGCAGCTCAGTGCGGCCTTGTGCGGTCCGAGCCGAGCGAGCTCGTCGGTGTAGGTGCCCAGTCCGTCGGGAAAGTAGATCGACATCGACGCCTTGCGTGGTGAGAAGCCCGCCGCGCCCGCGTCGCCCTCCCGCCCGCTCTCGTACTTGTAGTGGTACTGACCGAAGCCGATGATCGACGAGTACCACAACCGTGCCGGCTCCCCCGTGATGCGCCCGAACATCGTCAAGAGGGTCTCGGCATCCCGCCGCCGGGTGGCGCCGGGGACGGCGTCGACGAAGGCGCGCACCTCGTCGTCGGCGGCCTGGTGGTCGGTGCGGTCGGCGGGGGTTCCTGTTGCCATGCCCCTACGGTAGCGCCGGGCCACCGACAGGGACAGGTGCCAGGGAGCAGCCTGCAAAGCTGTCTACGCGGGTTCGATTCCCGCCACCGCGTCGCCTGCGCCGGGGCCTCTGGAGCGACCCCGGCGGGCGCCGCGACGCGCGAGTCAGGCGTGCTGCTCGGTCTTGGCCAGCTGCCGGGCGAGGTCGTCCGGCGACAGGTTGGCGTCGCGGAACGCGTCCGTCAGCGGCAGCTGCAGGCGCAGGTCGGTGCCCAGGCAGAGCGCCGCGCTGCCGCTCTTGAGCTTGAAGTCGAGCACGTGGCCACCGCCGGTGCGGTCGTCGGTGATGAAGTGGGTGTGGCAGCCGGGCACGCCGATGCCCTGCTCGTAGAGCGGGGTGCGGAAGCCGACCAGGGAGCCGGACACGTTGTGCAGCTCGACGATGGCATCTTCGTCGGTCGCCTCCACCATCGGCCGGTACGGCTTCTGCTGCTTCACGACGGTGCGCATCCGGATCCACTCGAAGTCGCCGTCGATACGCAGCGCGTACATGTAGTTCTCGGATGCCGTCATGTGGTCGATGAACGCGGATGCCTCGGCGCGCACGATATTGTCGGGCAGCCGGCTCTCGATGTGCGGCACGAAGTTCGTCACCACGGCGTACGGGGTGTACGCGCCCAGGTCGGGCTTGGTCACCCCGCCGTCGGCGCGCAGCTGATAGCACTTGCCGTCGACGATGAGCATCTCCCCGTCGAGGCCGTTGAACGTGCCGATGCCGAAGCTGCCGTGGCCGAGCAGGTCGCGCACCGTCATCTCACCCTCGTAGACACCGTCGAGCAGCGCGCTCATCAGGCTGGTCTGGAAGATCTCGTGCCTGGACACGGTGATGTTGGTCACAGCAGCACGTCACTTTCCAGGTCGGCCATCAGCTCATCGCGATTGTTGCGGTAGTCCACCCGCACGTCGATGATGCTCGGGCCGTCGTCGTTCATGGCCTGCTCGAGCACCGCGGCGAAGTCGTCGAGGTGGGTGACCCGGTAACCGTGGGCGCCGAACGACTCGGCGTACTTCACGGCGTCGTAGTCGCCGAGCTGCACGCCGGAGGTGCGGCCGTACTTGCCCTGCTGCTGGAAGGCGACCATGTCGTAGGTGCCGTCGTTGAAGATGATGTGGGTGAATTTGGAGCCGAGCCGCACCGCGGTCTCCAGCTCCATGGCGGAGTAGAGGAACCCGCCGTCGCCGGACACCGAGACCACCGGGGTGCCGGGGCGCACCAGCGTCGCGGCGATCGCCCAGGGCAGTGCCACACCAAGAGTTTGCTGGCCGTTCGAGAACAGCAGGGTGCGCGGGTGGTAGGTGCGGAAGTGCCGGGCCATGTAGATGTAGTGCGAACCCACATCGCAGAGCACCGTGGTGTCGTCGGGCAGCAGGGCCCGCATCGCCAGGGTCAGCTCGGCGGGGTGCACGCCCTCCGACTCGTCGTCACGATGGACGGGCTGGTCGGCCTCGGCCAGGCGGGCGCGCTCGGTGGCGACGACCGCCGAGGCGGATGCCGACAGGGTGAGGCCATCGATCTGGCTGGCGAGCGCATCCATCGTCTCGGCCACGTCACCGCGCAGTTCGACGGTGGGCCGGTAATAGTCGTCAAGGTCGGCCGACAGCTCGTCCAGGTGGATGATGCGGCGCAGGTGATCCTTGTTCCATTTGGCGGGTTCGTACTCGACGAAGTCGTAGCCGATGGCCAGGATCAGGTCGGCCTTGTGCAGCAGAACGTCCCCGGGCTGGTTGCGGAACAGGCCGACCCGGCCGAGGTAGTGCTCCTCCAGGTCGTGGGAGATCACGCCGGCGGCCTGGAAGGTCTCCACGACGGGCAGCGCGGCAGCGCCGAGCAGGCGGTGCAGCGCGGCGACGGCCCGGTCGGAGCCGGCGCGGGCACCGGCGAGGATCACCGGGAACTGGGCTTCCTTGAGCAGCTGGGCGGCCTGGCTGATGCTGGCGGCCGGGGCCGCGCCGAGCTGAGGGACCCAGTGCGGGGTGGTCATCGACACAGTGGTGGAGTCGGTGAGAACGTCGTAGGGCAACACCACGGCCGCGGCGCCCTTGGGCTCCTGGGTGGCTTGGCGGAACGCGTTGGCGATGGCCTCCGGCACGTTGTCGGCGACGCTCACCTCGCCGGCAGACTTGGTGACGGCGGAAAGCATGCCGACAGCATCCATCGACTGGTGGGTGCGCTTGAGCCTGTCTCCGCGGGAAACTGCGCCGCAGATCGCGACCAGGGGGTCACCCTCGGTGGTGGCGGTGAGCAGGCCCGTGGCGAGGTTGGCGGTGCCGGGTCCGCTGGTGACCAGCACGACGCCGGGTTCGCCGGTGAGCCGGCCGACGGCGGCGGCCATGAAGGCGGCGTTCTGTTCGTGGCGCACCACGATCAGCTGCGGACCGCCGTCGAGGAGGGCGTCGTAGACGGGGTCGATCTTCGCACCGGGGACGCCGAAGATCCACTTGACGCCGTAGGCCTCAAGGCATTCGACGACGCGGTCGCCGGCCCGGCGGGGCGAGCCGAGTGCTGCGGAGCCGAAGGCGGTGCCGTCGACCGACTCGTCCGGGACCGTTGAATTCTGAGCCATGCCGTGCCTCCTGTAGTGCGGGTGACGCCGTGGTGTGAACCAGCGTCTCGTTCCAGCCTGCCCGATCGACCGATATAGAACAACGCCGATACCGGATGCCAATCATCTGCTTCTCAGATGAGACGTGGGAGGATGGGTGGCATGGATCTCAGGCAGCTTGAATTCTTCAGCGCCGTCGCCGGCGAGCTCAACTTCACCCGGGCGGCCGAGCGGCTCACCATCGCGCAGTCCGCGGTGTCGGCCGGGGTGCGTTCGCTCGAGAGCGAGCTCGGCGTGGAACTGTTCGACCGCAGCCGCCGGCAGATCCGGCTCACCTCTACCGGTGAACTGCTGCTGCCCAAGGTGCGCGGCGCCCTCGACGCCGTCAACGAGGTGCGGGATGTCGCCCAGCAGTCCACCCAGGCCATCACCGGCTCCATCGTGATCGGCCTGATGACGTCGGTGACGCTCGTGAACGTGCCCCGGCTGCTCGGGCTCTTCCGCACCGGGCACCCGGGTGTGGGGGTGCGGCTGCGCGCGGCGCGGCGCGGCTCGGCCGATCTCGTCGACGAGCTGGCCAGCGGCGAGCTGGACCTGGCCTTCCTGGCGCTCAGCGGAGCGGTGCCAGCGACGCTGTCGGCGGTGCCGATCGCGTCCTCCCCAATGGTCCTCGTGGTGCCCGCGGGGCATCCGCTGGCCGGAGCCGCCGGCGTGGACCTGGCCGACGTCGGCGACGAGGAGTTCATCGACCTGCCGCCGGGCTACGCGAGCCGGCAGATCGTGGACGACGCCTTTGTCGCCGCCGGGGTGGAGCGGCGGGTGATGATCGAGGTCTCCGACATCGGCACCGCCGCCGAGTACGTGACCAACGGCCTCGGTGTGGCGCTGTTGCCCGAGTTCGCCGCACACGATGCGCTCAACGTGCGCCGCATCCCAGTGGCGCACGTGCCCGACTTCACCGTCTACCTCGCCGCCTCCCGCAAGCGCCGGGCCTCAGCGGCCGTGCGCGCCTTCGTCAACCTGGCCCTCTCCGGCGAGTAGCCCCGCCGCCCGGCCCACCGATGCCCGCCCCACCCGGCCCACCAACTGTTCCCGAAGCGGACATCTGCGCCCGGCGCACCGGGCGCAGATGTCCGCACGGGCAACAGTTGCGCCGCGCTCGCCCACTCGTGGTGACCTGTGTGATGCGGTGTGCCCGTGGACTGGGACGACCTGCCGGCCGGCTGACCGCCCCTGCCGCGCACCCTCGCTAGACTTCGCGTAAGGGGGAACAACGATGAAAACTTTTCGCCATCTGACCGGGGACAACGCGTACCAGCAGAATTCCGGTGTGCTGAGGGTGGGCCCCCCTCGCGCTCAGTACCGAGCGGCCGCGGGCGCGCTCCTCGTCTCGGCGGTCCTGGTCCTCACCGGCTGCGCCGGTTCGGCGCCCGCCGCGGAGGCTCCGTCCAGTGCCGCCCCGGCCCCGGCCACACCGGCACCCACCGCCGTCGGCGCCTGCCCAGAGTCTGACGGACAGGGGCCCTGGGGCGACGTCATCGCCAAGGAACAGGTCACGGACGCCGCCGGCAGCTACTGCCACACGACACTCGACCCGGCGTCAGTCGGCGCCCAGTTCGACCCCGCGGTCGTCGATCTCGACTCGCTGGCGACGTACGGCTTCACCATTGAAGACGCCGAGACCGCACAGCGAGCGGCGCTCATCTACGTGACGGAAGCAGGGCTGGACTCTGCCCTCCTGGACGACTCCGCGACCGCCGACGCAGCCTGGTTCGAGAGCGCCTCGCCGTGGTTCACGCCTGCGGGTCACACCGCCCTGACACCCCAGGTGGCAAGCTTCGGGCTCAGTGAGGCCGGGGTCATCGTTTCCCAGAGTCTGCCGTCGCCGCTCACCAGGGACGGCGGTCCGCGTGCCACCAACACGGCCGTCGGCGTCGACAAGATCTTCGGCACCCTGAGCGTGGACCAACAGACTCCCCTGCTCCTGGTCCGCACGACCGTCACCGTCGACTATGCCGCCACCGATGCGGCCATCGTGGAAGCGGCCATCCGTGACGAGCGCGGGACCACGAGCCTGAGCGAGGACAGCCTGCGGGCGAGCGCACCCACCCTGTTCGACGGTTCAGACGACGAAGGACTCGTGCTGGTCGGCGGCTTCAACGTGGGCTTCGCCTCCGGCGACCTGACGGCGATAGAGTACATCAGCGCCGCATGGACCCTGTCCACCGGCGACGGAGCACTGCAGATCGACGCCATCGAGCCCGAGCTGGACCCGAGCCTGCGCTAGAGCTGAGTCCGCCCGGAGTCGCCACGCGGTGGGCGCCCGCCCATTCCGCCCCCAACTGCCACGCCCTCGCCCGCTCTTCCCGGCCGCCGTGGCCGGTGCCACGATGGGTCCACGCTGAGCATGCACGTTGAGCATCAACACGAGGAGCGAGGAACGAGGCGACGATGACGATCGACGTGAGCCCGGCCCACGACTTCGACGAGATGGCGACCATGTTCGCGCCGAAGAAGCCCGAATCCTCGGTCTGCTGGTGCCTCTCCTGGCGGCTGGACTCGAAGCAGAACCGCGCGCTCACTGGCGCCGCCAGAGCCGACAAGGTGCGGGAGCTCTGCGCGCGGAAGCTCGCCCCCGGTGTGCTCGCCCACCTCGACGGTGAGGTAGCCGGCTGGGCCGGCATCGCCCCGCGATCCGAGCTGCACCCGTTCGCCACCTCACGCAAGATCCCGCACCTGGACGACCTGCCGGTGTGGTCGCTGTGGTGCCTCCGAGTGCGCCCGGGGTACCGCAAACAGGGCGTCACGCCGGCGCTGATCGCCGGCGCCGTCGACTACGCACGAGCATCCGGCGCACCCTGCGTCGAGAGTTACCCCGTGGACAACGACGGACAGCGGGTGGACCTCACCATGGCCTACGTCGGCACCAGAACCATGTTCGAGCGCGCCGGCTTCACAAAGGCGGCCGACACCGACTCCGTAGCCGGCGGGTTCCCCCGCATCCTCATGCGGCTGATGCTGACTGACGCCCCGGCAGCCTGCTCCGGCTAGCCGCAGTACTCGCTGTCCATGAGCGCAGTGTCGCGTACGACGATGGTGTCCACCAGCCCGGCGGAGCTCAACGCGAAGTTGATCCAGTGTCCGCTGCCGTCGGGCAGGGAGTAGTACGGGGCGTACGTGCCGTCGTTTTGCTCGATGTCAGGGTAGGCGGCCGTGACCTGGTCCAGGGTGGCACCGATTCCGATTCCCGCGCTGGTCTGCGGCGAATTGGCGGCGACCGTGGCCTCAGACCCCCAGGCCTGCAGCACGATCTGGTCCGTGACTCCGGTGCCCGCCGGGTCCGGGAGCCAGATGCTCGGGAAGTCGGCCTTGTCGAGGGCGGTCACCCACGGGCAGCCATCCTGGACCGTGGTGGTGAACGCCGTCGTCGAGGCGGCTTGGTCGGCCAGCTGCCCGTGCAGAGTCAGCGGTCCGATGGCTGTGTAGTCGATGAGCCATGAGCTCGGATCATCCAGGTTCGGCTCGGCCGGCGCCGGCGTGGCAGACGGCACCGGTGTCTCGGTGGGAGCGGTGGATGCCGCCCCGGCTGCCGGTTTCTCGCCGGCCGGTTGTTCGCCGGCGGACTCGCCGGCACATCCTGCTACGAGCAGCACGCCAACGGCGAGTGCCGCAATCGTGCCCTGCCTGTAGACCACCGATGCTCTGCTATTCATGTGTATCCCCCCGGATGTCGATGCCCCGTATCGTACTCCCAGGACCTCCTGAAATACCAGATCGCAGGGAACTTCTCCGCGCCCTCATACCGAAGCTGTGACGGCATAGCGCTCAGCGAGGTGGCCGAAGGCCACGGAAAGCTCGGGCGGGCCCACGACCTCGATGGTGGTGTCGAACCGGCCCAACGATGCGGCCAGCGCCACCCACGACCAGGAGCCGACCTCGTAGCGGCAGCGGTCGGGTCCGAGGTCTTCGAGGATGCCGTCGCCGGCGAACGGCAGCACCGCGGTGGCGGGCAGCCCCAGGATCACAGTGCCCCGGCAGGGCCAACTGTTCGCCCGCTCCGATCCCGTGAATCGGGCCGAAACGTAGTCGCGCACGTTTTTCCCGGGAAGCTCACGCGGGGTGAACCGGGGCCCGGTGGGTGCGCGCGGCGCAACCCGATCGGCGCGGAAGATCCGCCAGTCTCCCCGGTCGAGGTCCCAGGCGACGAGATACCAGCGCCCGCTGGAGGTGACGAGGTGATGGGGTTCGACCCGGCGCGGCGGCGTCGGCGTCGGATCTGTGTCGCCGGGTTGCCGGCTCGCGTAGTCGAAACGGAGCACCTCACGGGCGCGGATGCCGGTGGACAGTGCGATGAGCACAGCCGGGGACACCGGGTCGGTGACGGCGTCCCCGGCGCGGGTCGGGATGGTCGTGAAGGTGAGGGCGTCCAGACGGTGACGCAGGCGGGCGGGCATCACCTGCCGCATCGTGGTCAGCGCTCGCACGGCGGCCTCTTCGATGCCGGCCCCGGTCGCGGTGGCGGCCTGCAGCGCCACGGTCAGGGCGATGACCTGGTCGTCGTCGAACAGGAGCGGCGGCAGTTCGGTGCCGGCGTCCAGCCTGTAGCCGCCGTCCGGTCCCTTCATGGCATGGATGCTGTAGCCCATCTCGCGCAGGCGGTCGACGTCCCGGCGCACCGTGCGGTGGCTGATCTCGAGCCGATCGGCGAGGAGGGCACCGGGCCAGTCCCGCCGGGTTTGGAGAAGCGAGAGCAACAGCAGCAGCCGTGAAGTAGTCGACGTCATGTTTTTCACTCTAGGCGCAGTAGAGGACCGAATCTGTCCTCTACTGGTGTGACCATGACAGGTATCCGGGACGAGCCCGGCGAACACCCTCGAATCTAGGAGCAGACATGACCATTCACACGACCACTCACCTCAACTTCCGCGGCGATGCCCGAGCCGCTCTGGAGTTCTATCAGAGTGTCTTCGGTGGCCGGCTGGTCGCCATCAGTTACGCGGATGCCCACCGGGCGACCGACCCCGCCGAGGCCGACCAGATCCTCTTCGGCTCGGTCACCTCCCACGACGGCTTCCGCATCATGGCGTACGACGTGCCGTCCGCCAAGGCCTACGCGCCGGGCACGATCCCCGTGTTCGTCTCCGTCCGCGGCACGGATGCGGCGGCGATCACCGGCTACTGGGAGAAGCTGGCCGAAGGCGCCACCGTCGTCGAGCCCCTCGCGACGTCACAGTGGTCACCGCTGTACGGGATGCTCACCGACCGCTTCGGGGTCACCTGGGTGCTGGATGTGGAGGTGGCGTGGGACGCGGCCTGATCTGACCAACCGGCGGGGCGGGTGGATGCGCTCGCCCCGCCCCTACCGGGACGCCCCTCCGACGATCGCCTTCAGCAACGCCGTGTTGTGCCCGAGGCCGAGCAGCGCCTGAGCGCGGCGCCGATGGCCGTCCCAGGTGCCCGGGTCCATGTTGCCCAGCAGGGAGACGACCATTCGCGTGCGCGGGTTCGCTGCGAAGACCTCGCGATGGTCGTCGATGAACGTCCAGTACAACCCGTCCCAATCGGCCATCCACTCGCCGGCGGGCAGGTCTGACATTTTTCGCAGGTAGTTGCTGCCAGACACATAGGGCTTGGTGGTGATCTCGTCGCCCGCGGCGAATTGGCTCATCGCGTAGACGTTGGGGACCATCACCCAGTCGTAGGCGTCGATGAACATCTCCATGAACCATTCGTAGACCGCATCGGGGTGGATGCGCAGCAGCGACATCGCGTTGCCGAGCACCATCAGCCGCTCGATGTGGTGGGCATATCCGGTGTCGAGCACCCGCGAGATGACCAGATCCACGGGAGCGAGACCGGTGGTCGCATCCCACCACCCGTCGCCAAGGGCCCTCTGGTGGTCGAGCCGGTTCGAGGTCCGCATTTCGCGACCGCGGGTTCGGTAGGTGGCGCGCATGTACTCCCGCCAGCCGATCATTTGCCGCACGAACCCCTCCAGGGACGCGAGGGGAGTGCCGTGATCGGCGCCCTCGAGCACCGCGTCAACGACGTCTCGCGGGTCCAGCAGCCCGACATTCAACGCGCCGGTCAGCAGGCCGTGATTGATGAACGGATTCGTTGCGGAGATCGCGTCCTCGTACGGGCCGAAGTCGTTCAGGCGGTCACGGACGAACTCCTGCAGGTGCTCCCGGGCTTCGTCTGCGCTGGTCGGCCAGGCGAACAGGTGCGGGTCACCCGGGGCATTCGGGAACTCGGCGCTGACCCAGGCGATCGCTGCGTCGACCTCGGCCGGCACCTCGACCGTGTCCGGGTCGTCCACCAGCGCGTCGAAGTCGAAGACGCCCTCCCGCCGAAGCACGGGATGGCCGGCGAAACGGCCGACGGGGTGGGGCGTGTACCCGCGCGGCAGCTTCTTGCGGTTGTCGACGTCGAAGGACCACTTCCCGCCGACCGGCTTGCCGTTCTCGAGCAGGATGTCCAGTCGGCGGCGTTGCCACACGTAGAAGTCCTGCATGCGAGAGCCGTTGTGGGAGAACCAGTCATCGATCTGCACCCGGTCGGTGAGGAAGTTCGGCGTCTCCAGCACGTCGCCCGGGCGCATCCGGTAGCCGCCGTCGGCGAGCCCGGCGAACAGATCCTGCTCGAGCCAGTCATCGACAACGTCGAACCAGGTCACCTGCGCCGGCTCGCGCTTCCGAATGCACTCCGCCAGTTGGTCGTGGGAGCTTCGCTCGGTATCGCTTGGAAGAACGACAACCTCGTACCCGTGCTCGCGCAGTCGGGCTGCGAAGCGGGCCAGCGACGCACGATGCAGGACCAGTTTGTGGGAATGGAACCGGTACTGGCGAAAGAGTAGATCATGCTCGATGAGCACGAACAGGGTCCCTCCGGCCGCCTCGAAGTGCTGGGCGAAGAGCTGGTGCGGCAGGACGAGGCGCACAGACGGGCCGGAACTCATACCCCAACGATAGAGCGGCGGGCGCTGGACGTCGACGAAGTTTGGCCAGAGGCTTCTGCGGTCGCCCATAGAATTGGTACGTGACCTGAGGAGTCCCCCCACCCTGATGGTCACGGTGCGTCCCGCCGCGTCCCCCCACGCGGCGGGACGTTTTTGGATGGAAGGTGATCCACCTCAAACCCGTCACAAGCGCGCCGGCCCCCCAAAAATCCGTCCCCTGGCTCCCGGCGCACCTCTGCCCTTGTCCCCCCTTGGACATGTCTAACCTTACCTCTATCGGAACGGTGCTGGTGCTATTCGTCTGTCAGGTCTGAGCCGGCGGACAACCCGTCCTCGAGAAGCTTCGTGATCTCGCGAAGTGCTTCTGGTGACGTATCCCCGAGGGTTCGGGCCGCGAAGTTGATTACTCGCTTGACTCGGATCATGCGGACCAACTCCAACTGAGAGTCGATACGCTCCGGCAGGTCATCGTCGGACCCGAGCAGGTACTCGGGTGCAATCCCGAAGAAATTTGCGATCTCGGTGAGAAGTAGGACGTCGCTGACCAGTGGGCCTTCCCCCCTGACCATGTACTGCCATCGGGCCCTCGAGAGCGAAACCTTCTTGGCTTTGAGACCCGCGGCGATCTCGCGGTAGGTATACGGGGTGTTTCCTTCGGCCACCACTACGTCGAGCAGCAGGTTCAGCTTGCGTGCAAGCTCCAGTTGTGGAGTGGGCAGTGGGGTCCCTGTCCCACCCGCTTCACTGGGCGTTTTGGTACTCATCGGTCCTCGAGTCGTTTGTGGTCCCGCGAGATGCATCTGACGCCTGCCGAATATGCTGTTCGATCCTCTGGATGAGCTTCACTTCGCGAGCCGAGAGTGACTGGTCGGGGTGCAGAAGGAGACAGTCCCGAACCTCGACGTAGCGGCGGTGGAGGTGCAAGGCGTGGCTCCCCCGAAAACAGAGCGCTAGCCGTGACGTCGGTGCTTCGATGCTGAGCTCAGGTCGGTCAGCCAGCAGCCGCTCCCACAGCGGGGTGACCTTCCACAGCAGCCAGCGGCTTGTGCCTGCGTCGCTCAGGTTCCTGAAAACTCCGACCAGCAGACGGAGACCGAGACCGACCGAGAGCAGAACGGGCGCAAGGAGCGGGCAAGCCACAGAGAGGGAATCAACTATCGCACTGACGTGGGTGCCACCTGCCGCCCTGTTGATCGCCACACCCATCTGAATGACGACGTAGAGCGATACGACCGCGCACCCGGCAAAGATGATCACCAGTGCCGTCTTGAGCGTTGTGTCCGACTGGCGTTTGTAGTCCGTGGAGCACGCGACCATTGTCGAGATCGCAAGGACGATCAGCGCAATCCAGGTCGTGAAGCTGTAGACCAGCTGACTCCAGTTGCCAGGACCGATGAACTGGATGTTGTCAATCTCCCAGCCGCTGGTGAAGAAGAGGGCAGCCTGAACGAGGATGAGTCCGGTCACTCCCCACAACGCAAAGCGCTTTCGGGTTGAGGTGAGTCCGTCCTTTGAGACAGCCGTCTGAATGAGGCAGTCGAACAGGGCCACACAGACGATCGCTGTCGCGTGGAAGATGAAATAGGTCAGGTCGACTCCGCCCAAGAGTCCGTCGACGAATGCATACGGGCCGTCGGTGATCAGCGACATGGTGACCGCGAAGGCCACCATGAACCAGAAAAGCAGACGCCGTTTGCCGCGGAGCGCGCTCGGCACGAGGAGCAGGGTCGTGCCCCAGAGAGCCGCGAGCACCGCGTACTCGATCAGAGCGAACATCAGAGAACCTGCCCGAATCCGGTCTCGGCTCCGCGCCTGCTTTGTGAGGCGTCCTTCCGAAGGATCATCGCAAGCTCGTCCCCGATAGCCTCCGCCATTGCCTCTTCCTCATCGGTGAAGCTGTTTCGGGACAGCGCCGCGACAATGGCGTTCATCGGGATGAGGGGTGCGAGAAGCGCGACCCTGTCGGCCGGCATGATCATCTTCTTGTGATTGAGGATCATGTGACCGAACTCATGATTCACGAACTGCTGCCGGTGGACGGCCGAGTCTGTTGGCGCGCAGTAGATCCGCTCGAATTCTTCACCGGCCACCTCGAGCCAGAGCGCGCAGATTCCACTGTCAAGCATTCCCTGAGGCGCCTGCACTACGACGATCTTCTTCGTGCGGATCTGCTCCATATGGTGGTGCAGGATTTCCGAGTTCAGGGGGCGTGGGAGGTCTATCTCCTGCACCAGTTGCTGAGCGCGTAGTTGCCGTGCTGCGTAGTTCACTATGGATCCGATTCTCGTGTCGATCCGCTGCGTCTCCCCGAGCCGGATCCAGCGCATCTGAGACATGGATGACTGCCGTCAGCATGGGATTACTCAAGGTCTCCATGATAGCCACGAGCCAGCGCCAGTGGCGCCCGCAGGGCTCAGGCGGGTTACCCGATGAGCCGATAATCCCGCGCCGATTGAATTCCGTTCTTGAAGAACGTGCGGCTGAACCAGCCGACGTCGAACTCATAGGTCGCCCCGGGTATGGAGCTGGCTGCGATCTCGTCCTGGTTATCGCTGGTCACGCCCCAGTGAATCGCCAGCGGACCGCAGTCCTGTGTCTTCACCAGAACGGACACGGTCGTCACTGACCCTCTCGATCCGCTTGAGGTCGAGGAACAGCACAACGGACAATCGGCTCACTGTGGTCGGTTTCTTGGGCGGCGGAGGCGTCCACGGAGTGGGGGCGGAACCGGGCGGAGCCCGAGTTTGCGCAGACGGGCATTAAGCATCTGCGTGTGCTCCACACGCGACCGGCGAGCGTCATCGGCCCTGCACTGCGCCGTCGTCCAACCGGCCTCCCGGTGTGCTGCCCACCGCCGACGGGCAGGCATCGAGCGGATGAAGAGGGTAAGAGCCACGGCGAAGGCAATAACCTGGCCCAGGGCTCCGAACATGAAGCCGGTGACGGCCATGTCGACGACCATGGCCTGATCGGTATATGCGGGGTTGCCGGCGCCTCCCGCAATCCCCCAGTACGTTCCCCAGCCACCGATCAGAACGACAAAAAGCAGAGAACACCGCCACAGGTAGGACCAAAACAGCCAGTGGGACGGAGGCCCGCCGGCCCTTACCGGAAGGGTACTTCCCGGCACGGTCCCCGCAGCGGCCCCGCCAGTCTCGGAATCTTGGTGCTGCTGACCCTCCCCTGTGGGCTGGGGGGTCGAGTCGCGGGTCATAGCTTCGCCTCGGCGACGGCGGGAGGAACGACGCTCCGGATGTCACGGCTCATCAACAGCTCTTTCTAAGCTTTGCGCCGAGATGTCGGAATGGCAGGCGCCGTCTCCGGGAGGCAGAATCTCAGCCCGCCGCCCCAAAATCCGTCGTTGATGCAGTAGAGCGGCACCTCCTCGTCACCGACGTGGAGGGTGGGGTTCCTTATTCCGTATTTTGAGAGGTTGAAAGTCAACTCGACGCTCCTATCGGGTGAGGTGCAGCTGTAAGCAACGTTCCATGGGCTCGTGTCTTCACACCGATTGAGTTCCCTCGTCGTGCCGGCCCCGTCCACGTACTCCCAGGTCCTGTCCCGATACCCGCCGACCTGAATGGCGGAGTTCGGAGTGGAGATGGCGTCGGCACGGGTGAATGGCCGCTCATCGCGGCCCGTCAGCGTGAGCAGGGCCAGCAGGGCGAGACCGATTGTTTTCCGGCACCATGCATTCTCAGTCGGACCACCCCCAATCCCACGCACGCCGTGTGGCTAGAGCAGCCCCGATGCTAGCTTGCCGATTCAACGGTCCTTGGCTTGCTTCTCACGGGCGGCGGCTACAGCTGGTCTTGAGCGCCTTTATGTTTGCTGCTGCTGCTTCGGCCGGCGTTTCCGTCGCCGGCGCCGCCGTCCCTGGCCGTTGAAGGGCGGCCGGGGCGCGCCGAACTGGGGGCCGCACCAGTACCGTCCGCCCAGCAAAATCCCGGCGAGGGCGCCATAAGCCGACGCATGCGGAATGGCCATCTGGTCGGTGGCACCACCCACGAACGCCAAGGCAACCCACACAACGGGTAGGCCAAGGCAAAGGAGGCCGTTTCTAATTTGCAGCGGCAGCGGGAAGCGGAACAATGCCCATCCTGCGATGACAGCGACAACAAGAACTGCAACAGCAGGCGCTGTCGGTGACAGGCGAACCAGTTGGGCTGTCCCGATGCCGAACAGCACCAGCGCGCAGGCTGCATTGATCAGTGCCAGGCGCCACCCGCCGGAGAACTTGCCGTCGGCGTCAGGCCGGCGCGGGCGGGTTTGCGTGCGCTCTCGCCCGGCACCCGGTCCCGACCAGATGTATCCGCCGGCGATCGAGCCGACCATGAACCCTATGAACCACGGCCCCGCCGCGGGGATGTCCAGGGCGCCATCGACGTCGAGCGAGATCAACATCCAGTAGTTCAGGAGGAACGACCAGAGCATCACCGTGAACGCCCGGAATGATCGTGAGACGACGCGAACCACGAGAAATGCGTAGACCGCCCCTACCGAAAGGAACACTGATGCCTCAAGGAGACGGTCGCCGGCAAACCACACTTACACCGCCAGCATCAGAGCAATCATCCCGGCGTACAGGATCCGCACGTCCCACTGGTCAGTTTTCTTCAGCACAGCAGTACCCCCATGTACACAAGGCTAGGGCAGGGCAAGCCGCATCCACGGCAGCCAAGATCACCTCCCCGCGGTCGCGGTTTGCGCTGGCGCGGGCGAAAGGCGAGCTCAGCACCGCTGCTCCTGTCCTGGAGGTACAGCAAAGCCCCACCGCGGGAGAACCGGGGCGGGGCCGAAATGCTGCCGGGATGGAACTAGACGTTGAACCTGAATTCCACGACGTCGCCGTCCTGCATGACATATTCCTTGCCCTCGATGCGGGCCTTGCCCTTGGCGCGGGCTTCCACCACGGAACCGGCGTCGATCAGGTCCTGGAACGCGAAGACCTCAGCCTTGATGAAGCCCTTCTGGAAGTCGGTGTGGATGACACCAGCGGCCTGCGGGGCGGTCCAGCCCTTGTGGATGGTCCAGGCCCGCGTTTCCTTGGGGCCGGCGGTGAGGTAGGTCTGCAGGCCCAGAGTGTCGAAGCCGATGCGGGCGAGCTGGTTGAGCCCGCTCTCCTCCTGGCCGGTGGAGGCCAGCATCTCGGCGGCATCCTCTTCGTCGAGTTCGGCGAGCTCGGATTCGAGCTTGGCGTCGAGGAACACGGCATTGGCCGGAGCGACGAGGGCGGCCAGCGTGGCCAGCTTCTCGGCATCCTGTAACACGGCCTCGTCGACGTTGAAGACGTAGATGAACGGCTTGGTGGTGAGCAGGCCGAGTTCGCGGATGGGCTCAACGTCGATCTTCGACGCCGACAGCGGCTTGCCGGTGTCGAGGAAGGTCTGCGCTTCGAGCGCGGTCTTGAGAACGCTGGGGTCGAGCTTGCGACCCTTGGTCTCCTTCTCGTACCGGACGATCGCCTTTTCGAGGGTCTGCAGGTCGGCGAGAACGAGCTCGGTGTTGATGGTCTCCATGTCACCGGCCGGGTTGACCGCACCGTCGACGTGCACCACGTCGGGGTCGGCGAAACCACGGATGACCTGCGCGATGGCGTCGGCCTCGCGGATGTTGGCGAGGAACTTGTTGCCCAGCCCCTCACCCTCGCTGGCGCCGCGCACGATGCCGGCGATGTCGACGAAAGACACCGGGGCCGGCAGCAGACGCTCGCTGCCGAACACCTTGGCGAGCTTCGCCAGGCGGTGGTCAGGCAGGTTGACGATGCCAACGTTGGGCTCGATGGTGGCGAATGGGTAGTTCGCCGCGAGCACGTTGTTCTTGGTCAACGCGTTGAAGAGGGTGGACTTGCCGACATTGGGCAGTCCGACGATTGCAATAGTAAGAGCCACGAGAGTCCATGGTACCGGCTCAGCCCGTTCGGACGCGCCCCTTCACGCCAGGCCCGGCCGGCGGATGCCCGCGGCGCGGCAGCGTCGGTGGCGCGTGAGACCATGAGGCGTGCCCGTCAATTTCACCGCCATCGATTTCGAAACCGCCAACTCCTCGGCCGCCTCGGCCTGCTCGGTGGGGTTGGTGAAGGTGCGCGACGGCGTCGTCGTCGACAAGATCGGCTGGTTCATCAAGCCGCCGCTGGGCCATGACCTGTTCCAGGAGTGGAACATCAAGATCCATGGCATCCGCCCCGAGCACGTGGCCGCGGCGCTCAGCTGGTCGCAGCAGCTGCCCGACCTCGTCGACTTCGCCGATGGCGACGTGCTCGTGGCACACAACGCCGGCTTCGACCTGGGTGTCATCAAGACCGCATCCGCGATCACGGGCATGACGGTGCCCGATTTCCGCTACGTCTGCAGTCTGCAGGTGGCCCGCAAGACCTATCACCTCGACTCCTACCGGCTGCCGGTCGCGGCGATGGCCGCCGGCTTCGAGGACTTCTCGCACCACAACGCCCTCGCCGACTCCGAGGCCTGCGCCGCGATCATGATCCACGCCGCCGACCGGCACGGCGCCGACACCATCGAAGACCTGGCCCGCATCTGCGGCGTCAACGTCGGCGTGATCGGCCCGGTCGCCACCCTGGAACACCGCGCCACGCACGGCCCGATGGCCTTGAACTAGCCGGCACCGACTGCCCTGGGCAGCTCCGGCCG
Organism: Cryobacterium sp. TMT4-31; assembly: GCF_004403385.1. Taxonomy (NCBI): domain Bacteria; kingdom Bacillati; phylum Actinomycetota; class Actinomycetes; order Micrococcales; family Microbacteriaceae; genus Cryobacterium; species Cryobacterium sp. TMT4-31. Next base: position 84,994 of record NZ_SOGI01000074.1, on the reverse strand, counting down.
CACGACGCGCGTCCCGGCTCCCGGCGGTGTCGGTGGCCGCTGTCAGACTGGCCGGATGGATCTCCTCGCGCTTCTCCTCGGCCTGCTTCTCGGTGTGCTGCTCGGTGCCCTCGTGAGCGCCGTGTTCCTCCAGCGTCGCCGGTCGCCCGGCCCTGCAGTCGATGATCCGGCCGTGCTCGAGGCCCGGCATCAGGTGGTGCTCGCCGACACCCGCGCCAGGGAGGCCGGTGTGCAGTCGCTGCTGCGGGAGGAGCTCGCCTCGATGCAGGCCACCGCCGACGGCCTGCGCGACCAGATCGCCGACCAGCGACGGCAGTACCGCGAGATCGTTGACCGGCAGCGCGACGACCAGGCTGCACGCACCGAACGGGACCGACAGGAGAGCCAGGTGTTGCAGGCCCTGGCCCCCGTGAAAGACAGCCTGGCGAACATGCAGCAGAAGGTAGCCGAGCTCGAGCAGCAGCGCAGTCTGCAGCACGGCGAGCTCACCGAACAGCTGCGCTCGGCCACCGAGTCCGAGGAGCGCCTGCGCAGCACCGCCGAATCCCTTGCCTCGGCCCTGCGCGCCAACAACACCCGTGGTGTCTGGGGCGAGACCCAACTGCGCAGCGTGGTCGAGGCCGCCGGGCTCATCGAACGGGTCGACTTCGACGTGCAGTCCAGCATCACGTCGGATGCCGGCGCCGGCCGGCCCGACATGGTCGTGCACCTGCCCGGCGGCAAGAACATCGCCGTGGACGCCAAGGTGCCCTTCACCGCGTTTCTCGAGGCCAGCCAGATTCCGGCGACGGCGACCGGTGCGGATGGCGCCCAACGCGCCGTGTTCATGAAGGCGCACGTGAAGGCCGTGCGCGACCACGTCACCGCGCTGGGCAGCAAGGCATACTGGCAGGGCCTGGCGGCCTCCCCCGAGCTCGTGATCGCGTTCATCCCCAGCGAATCGCTGGTGTCGTCGGCGCTGGAGGCCGACCCGTCGCTTATGGAGTTCGCGTTCAGCAAGCGCGTCGCACTGGCCTCCCCCGTCACCCTGTGGTCGGTGCTGAAGACCGTGGCGTTCAGCTGGCAGCAGGATGTGCTCACCCACGATGCCCAGGTGCTCTTCGACCTCAGCCGTGAGCTGTATTCCCGGCTGGCCACCACCGCCACCCACATCGAGAAGCTCGGCAGGGCGATCGAGCGCACCGTGAAGGACTATAACGGCTTCGTCGGCTCCATGGAGCGCCAGGTGCTGCCCACCGCCCGCAAGCTCAACGCCCTCGACGAGTCGAAGGTGCTGGCCCCGCTGGTGGGCATCGAAGAGACCCCCCGCGAGCTGGTGGCCTACGAGTTCGTGGCCGCGCTCGAGACCGATGCCCTGGAAGCGATCCCCACCCGCGACTGACCCCGCAGACACGTTGCCAGTTGAGGCCCCTTCAAGAACTCTGAAGGGGCACCAACTGCCATCTCGCCGGCATCCTCGCACCTGAGTTGCCAGTTCAGGCCCCCTCGGGCACCCGGAATGGGCGTGAAATGGCAACTCACCGGGCCGCCCGCCCGCCGAGATGCCGCAATGGGCCCCTTCAGCGTGCGCGAAGGGCACATTTGCGGCTCGTCGGCGGGGGTGTCGCTTCGAAAGGCGTGCACGGATGGCGCCGACGGCACCGCTACGGGATGGCGCGGGCGGTGCGCTCGAGGTCGGACACCGGCTGTTCGCGCTGGGTGGCGATCGCCGCGCCGGCCGCGGCGCAGACTACGACGATGGCGACCTGCTGCTGCAGAAGCAGGGTCTCTCCGAGCACCAGCACGCCGAAGACCGCCGCGACGACCGGACCGAAGCTCGTGATGATCGCGTAGAGCCGCGGGGTGATCCGACGCAGGATGAAGGTGTCGAGCGTGTACGGGAACGCCGAGGACAGCACGCCCACGGCGACGAGAAGGCCGATCACGCCCCAGTTCAGCTTCGAGTAATCCACGGTGACCAGCGCCAGCGGAACGAGCAGCACCAGGCTGACCAGGCTGGCGATGGTGATGCCCTCCAGGCCAGGCAGCTGGGTGGCCACCCGGCGGGTGAGCAGGATGTAGGCGGCCCAGGCGGCCGCGGCGGTGAGCGCCAAGGCGATGCCGAACGGGTCGAGTGTGCCATCCGACCAGGTGAGCAGGAACACCCCGCCGGCGGCAGCGGCCGCGCAGACGAAGTCGAGTGCTCGGCGGGACGCGGCCAGCGCCACGGCGAACGGGCCGAGGAACTCGATGGTCGCGGCCACGCCCAGACCGAGCCGGTCGACCGACTCGTAGAAGGTGAGGTTCATCACCGCGAGCACAACGCCCAGCATCAGTGCCGGCCACAGCCTTGCCCAGGTGAAGGTGACGAACTTGGGCCGGTAGAACGGCAGCACGGTGATCGCCATCACGAGCTGGCGCACCGCCACGACGACGGGCGAGCCGACCACGGGGATGAGTAGCCCAGCCAACGACGAGCCGTAGTTGATCGTCACCTCGGTGACGAGTTGGGCTCCGGCGCCGGTGAGGCGGTCACGCTTGGCTGTCACTATTCTCCCCCGCCGACCGGATGCGGCACTCCGACGACACTACCGGCCAGCCACCGCAGGCTGGCCGCGCGGTTCGGCAGGTCAGCTGCGCCGGTAGCCCAACCGACCAACGGCGGCCGGGTCGTCCTCGATCTCGGCGACCCCGTCGAAGACCGCATCGGCCGGGTAGACCAGCAGCGGCACGCCCGCCACCACCTGGATGGTGACGTCAACCGTCTGACCGGGGTCGGTGATGTAGCAGCGCATCTCGAAGAACTCCCCCAACGGCTTGCCCGAGGTCACGGCGTCGTTGAGGTAGCTCACGAGGGCGTCAGCAAAGCGGTCCGAGACGGTGAAGCTTCTGCCGTAGTAGTCAATGCGTTTCATGTCTGGAACTCTACCGAGCCTCGCTGCATCCGGGCAGATGCCACCTTCGGAGTCGTCAGTGGAACACCGACCGGGCCACCGCCGTGACCTCCACGGGCAGGCCATCGGGTACGAACAGGGTGAACACGGGCGGACGCCACCAGGCCTGCAGGGTGATCGTGGCGCTCTGGCCGTCCGCCGTGTCGGCGCGGGCCAGCACGAAGTTGTCGATCCCCGGCTGCTCCGCGGCGGCCAGGTACGCCGTCGCCGCGGCCCGGATCTCGCCGGTCGTCAGGGCCGCATGCAGTTCACCGGCCTCTATCGCGACCGAGTCGAGGGTGAACGATTCCGCCGCGGCGAGCGCCGCCCCATCCGCCAGCGTGAACAGCTTTTTGCGCTCGAGGTAGAGGCTCGTAGCGGCGACCACGATCAGCACCACCAGCAGCGCCAGAAAGCCGTAAAAGATGGTGATCAGCAGGGTTGAACCGTCCTCGCCCCGGGTGCTGCGGCCGATGCCGACGCCGGCCCTGTGCGCCATCGCGGTCACCCCTCGTGCCAGAATCTGGACACCGTCTGGGTGGCCGACGATTGCAGCGGGATGCTGCCGCCGTGCGACTGGGTGATGACGGCGGGCACAAAGGGCAGATCGACGACCACCCGCACCGTCACCGTCACCACGCTGCGACGTGACAGACACACGGCGGACCCCGGGCAGGTGATGCTCACCTCGGCGGCGGCCGCGTCGATGCCGTAGTCGGCCAGCCCCACCAACACGGCACGCTCGGCGCGGGCCTCAGCGGCGCCGGCAGTGGGCGCCTGAACGTACACCCGGGCCGCCTGCCGGGCCGCACCCTCCACCGCGAACGCACCGCCCTGCACCACGGACATCGTCAGGACCAGGTAGACCAGCGGCACCAGCAAAATCAGCCCGGCGGTGATGAACTCGAGCGAGGCTGACCCGCGCTCGCCGGTCGGTAGCCACCATCGGTCACTCGGTTTCCAACCCCTCCACGGCCGCATGTCCCCTCACCTCCAGGCCACGGTCCACACCCAACAGACCGAACATCGGCAGCGGGGCCACCACCCGCACCTGCACGCCGGTCTGCCCGGCGACATCGGCGTACCTGGCCGTGACATCGGCGGCGTAGACCGGTCCGAGCGCCGCCGTGATCAGGTCGCGGCTGCGTTCGGCGCCCTGCTCGAGGCCGCTGTCGGCCAGCGCGGCGTATCGGGCGCCTTCCGCTGCCGCATCCAGCACGGTGTTGCGGATGTGCAGGGCGAGCGCGAGCTGCAGGACCGCCAACGTGAGAGCGGTGAGCAGCGCCGAAACCATGACGAATTCCGCCACCGCCGTGCCACGCTCGGCGTCGCCTTGCGCACACCGCCACCTGCGGATCATGTCGGTATCAGGGCATCCGCTAGATGCCGCTGACCCGCTCGATGGCCTGCTCGAAGATGCCGCTGAGCGCGGGTCCGGCCAGACCCCAGATGATCATGACCAGCCCGGCTGTCATCAGGGTGATCAACACCCAGCCCGGTACGTCACCCCTCTCGTCGTGCAGACCAATGCGGATACGGTTCTGAAACTGGGTGGTGAGGCTCACGGTGTCCTGCTTTCTCTCGGTGGTGCACGGATGGAGCGGGGCGGTGCAGCTGGAACGGTGTCGGTCGGGGACGTCTAAAAACCGGCCTGCAGCACGAACAAGCCGGGAAAAATCGCAAAAAGTATGGTCATCGGCAGGATCAGGAACACCAGCGGCACCATCATCGCCACCTCTTTTTTGCCCGCCGCCTCGAGCAGATGCCGTTTGGATTCCTCCCGGCCGTCCTGGGCCTGGGCCCGCAGCACGTCGGCGAGCGGAGAGCCGCGGTCGATCGCCCCGACGACCTGGTCCACGAACCGGGTCAGTGACATGAGACGCATCCGGGTGGACAGCTCGGTCAGCGCCGTGCTGAGCGACACTCCGGCGTGAACGTCACCGATCACCCCGGCGAATTCGCGGGACAACTCCCCCGAGGTACTGCGGGAGACGCGGCGCAATGCATCGAGGATGCCCTCACCGGCCGCGAGGGACAGGGTGAGGAACTCCAGGATGGTGGGCAGCTCGCTGTCGATCCGGGCCAGGCGTGCCGTCGCCGCCCGTTTCAACAGGGTGTCCCGCAGCAGCACCCCCGCTCCGGCCGCGACGACGGGCGCCGCGACCTGCACGATCAGCGGCCAGCTACGGCCCGACGGCGTGCCGAGGGCGAACAGCAGCGCGCCGGCGGCGCCGATCAGCGCCCACGCCAGTTGCTCGGACCGGAAGGCGTCGACGGTTCGGGAGGAGCCCGATTGCGCAAGACGACGCTCGAGGATGTCGGCGCCGCCGAGCGCATTGGCAAGGGCCTGCGCGAGGGTCTCGAACACCGGCGAGAACAGGGTGCCCAGCACCGGGATCGGGTCGACGGAGCGGCGGCCCACGAAGACCCGGGCCTCGGCCGACACGTCGAGCAGGTAGGGCGCCAACCGGTTCGCGAGCCGGGGCCGGCTCAGCCGCGGGGTGAGGCTCACCAGCGACCAGAGTCCGATGCCGAGCACCGACCCGAAGAAGGCACCCCAGGCGAGCGCCGTCACTGGAACCACCGGCGTTCCTCGGGCAGCCGCCCCACGATGAGCATCACCCGGTAGGCCAGCACCGATACGGTGAGACCGCCCAGGATGACGACGGTTCCGGCCGGGGTGTTGAAGGCCTGGGCCGCCTCCGGACGGCTGCTGATCAGCACCAGAACGATCCACGGTGCGGCCACGCCCAGCCGGGCGGCGTTCACCACCCAGGACTGTTTGGCCTCGACCTCGGCGCGCACCGCGGCATCCTGCCGCAACCAGCTCGACAGGCTGCGAAGCACCACGGTGAGGTCGCTGCCGCCCACGTCCCGTGCCATCCGCAACGTCTCGATCAAGCGGTCGGCGAACGGGTCGGCGAGGGAGGCTTTGAGCGTGTCAGCGCTGTAGCCGAAGTTGCCGGTGGCCCGGTACTCTCGCTCGAACTCGGCGAACGCCGTGCGGGTGACCACCGGCCCGGCCTGCGCCAGGCTGCTCACGGCATCGGGCAGGGCCAGCCCCGACCGCACGGCGGAGACCAGGTGGTCGACCACATCGGGCCAGACCGTGCGGTTCAACCGCCGCCTGGCCCTGGCCCGCCACAGCACGATGAGGGAGGGCAACACCAGCCAGACCACACCGACGACCAGGGTGAGCGCTCGCACACCAAGCACCGCCTCGGCGAGCGCGGCGGAAGCCACCGCGAGCACCGCAGACAGCGCGGCGAACACCGGCACCGGCACCGACCCGAAGCCGGCCTGCGCGAGCCGGGCCCGCCAGCCCGACACCAGCCGGCCGCTGCGGGACGCACCATCGGTGGCCGGCCAGAGCAGCGGTGAGCTCAGCAGAAGCAGCCCGGCACCGAGCAGGCTGCCCAGAACCAGGGTCATGCCGCTCCCCTCCGCAGCACCTCGGCCGGGTCGAGACCTGCGGCCCGGAACTTGGCGAGCTTGGTGGGGAATCCGCCGGTGTGTTCCAGCACCCCGTTCTTCATGAGGAACAGCGGGCTGGCTTCGATGGTGGAGCCGGTCAGCTGACCGCTCGGTGCGATGATCTCGGTTACCCGGCGGCGCCCGTGCCGGTCCATCTCACAGTGCAGCACGATGTCGATACAGCCCGCCACGGTGGGCAGCACAAACGAGGAGTCGATGTTGCGCCCGGCCAGCAACGGCAGGGTCGACAGCTTCGCGAGGGCGTCCCTGGCGCTGTTGGCGTGGATCGAGCACATGCCGGGTAGCCCGCTGTTCAGCGCGATGAGCAGGTCCAGGCTCTCCGCCTCACGCACCTCACCCACAACGAGCCTGTCCGGCCGCATCCGCAGTGATTCCTTGATCAGCCGGCGCAGGGTGATCTCGCCCGCACCCTCCAGACTGGGCTGCCGGCACTGCATGGCCACGACATCACGCGCGCCGACGCTCAGTTCAAAGGTCTCCTCCACCGTGATGATGCGTTCGGTGCGACGCGTGGCCGACAGAAGCGCGTTGAGCATGGTGGTCTTTCCGGTCTGGGTGGCCCCGGAGACGAGGATGTTCTGCCCGCCACGCACGCACACCCGCATGAACTCCGCGGCCGGCTGGGTGAGCGCGCCCAGCGCCACGAGCTGGGTGAGGTCCCGGATGCGCCGGGTGAACTTGCGGATGTTGACCGACCAGTATCGCTGGGTGATGTCAGGGATCACCACGTGCAGTCTGGAGCCGTCGGGCAAGGACGCATCCACGAACGGTGAGGACAGGTCGACCCGCCGGCCGGACGCCTGCAACATCCGCTCAACCAGGTCGCGCACCTCCCGCTCGGTGAGCACCATCGGGGTCAGCTCTGGCACACCGTCACGGGCGACGAAAACCCGGCTGGGCGAGTTGATCCAGAACTCACATAGTGTGTTTGTCTGTGCTGGTGTGTGACTGTCTGCCTTGTAATTCCGGGCTTCTGAGCGTCGTGGGCAACTGTGAAAGTTGGTCCTTCGCAGGGACTCTTGCGGACTTCCTGCGGACTCGACCGGCGGGGACTACTCTCGCTCCATGGATGACCTCGATACTCCGAACTGTCCCGCGTGCCTATTGCCGATGAGGGCCGGTGAGCGCGCATGGGAGTGCCAGGAATGTGGCGTACGCCGGATGTGATTTATCCACACCATAAGGTTCCGGACGAGTATTCAAAGCGTTGGAACGAACAAAACACGACAAACGTGTTGAGTTATCCACAGGCCTGAGCAACGGAAAGCCCAGATCAGACGGAAATAGCAGACTTATTGGCTCGTCGCCGCTGCGCGAGAAATAAGAAAGCCGTGGGGATGCCGGATAATAGAAGACATAGGCGCTCGCCTTAATATGAAAAACACGCCCAGCATCACCGGGCGTGTTAGTCATGTAACTCTCTCAAAAAACCACGGACTCTGAAATCGGCAAAATTTCAGGCCGGAAAGGCACCCCCATGTTCACACCTACCAAGAGGTCTATCCATGAGTTCGTTTAGTTGTTACAACCGCACAAGTGCACAGTGCAACAATACAACAATGTTGTCCATATGGACACATAACGTGTCACAGCTAATCGCAACACTAATCACAAAGTTGTTTACAACGTCAATCACAGCGCTGGTCACAACGTCAATCACAACTTCACTTCTCGATAAAACAGTGCACGCGATTGTGCAAGGGTCGCTTACATCGCTCCGCGGTGTAGCCATGGCTATCTACCGCCAGTCCTATGAACTGTGCGTGTGGTTAAAGGGCGGGGCAGTTTCTGTGTGGAGCGGGCGTCCGAGTTCAAACGCAGTGCGGATGGCGCTTGACATGTGCCGCTCGGTCGTGAGCATCCTCAATGGTGTCCATAGCTTGAATAGCGCCACCGCGTAGGACGGAGCCCTCGCCTTAATCCCTAAGGCGGGGGCTTTTCCGCGCCTCAAACGGCTTTTGGGGGTACCCCCCGACCCGCACGTGCGGTCAACTAGGGGAATGAGCCAAACATTCGAAGAGATTCAGACCGTAATCATCAAGGAACTAAAGGCGATCGAGCCATCTACCGATTCCTGGGCTGACAGAACCCCCAATTGGGCGAGGCTAGCAGCGGCGAAGATCGCCCTTATTGCGGGCGATTCTCCTATTGTTTTTATAGACCACGACTTTGAAATACGAGAACCATCAGAGCCCAAGACCGTCGTCGCGTTCACCGACGACGTACTGATACTCCTCACCTTCGGATCTGAGAGTACCTGCGCGCCCTCACCCTCGACTCACCCATGCGAGTGAAGGTCACTCTTGACTATTCAGGCCCCACTTTGACACTGCCGTTCTTTGGCGGCAGCAATGCCCACGTCGAAAACCTCAGGCGCCTCGTGCCTTCGCTCGCCTGCGACCTAAGGCCGAGCAGACCGCGGTAAGCACTCCAACTAGGCAGTGGCGAGCCCTTCGCGCGACAGACCTTGGTCGTGCGCCGCTGGCGGGGCGATAGCCTCGGCGTATGCACTCAGCAATTGCGCCAATTCCCATTGACCTAATACCGTCATGGCTCGACGTTCTAGCAGTCTGGGCGACAGTCGGAGCGGCCCTGGTGGCTGCGGTCACCGGGGTCTTGATCTGGTTGCAGATCCTCCAGACCAAGCGCAGTGTGGACGCGACCGAGCAGACACTCACCTTGGCAAGGGAGGAGCAAGAGCAGAACCGCGAACTAATCGCAAATGCCCGCAAGTCGCGAATAGATGCAGAACTACCAAAAATTCTCGTCTGGATTCACACCCAGACACGCAAGGCACACGACCTGGGAGTGAGAAGTGCCTCCGGGGCTCCCAGACCGCTGACCGAATTGCCCGCTGGCAAAATTTGGTCGCTACCTGACGACGGCGCTTCGGAGTTGTTCATTAGCCTCACTGTGGCGGTGAGCAACGACGGCCCCCGCAGAGCAAGAGTTACCCTCGCCACCAGCAACAACTCATTTCTGCTCAGCGAGAATGAACAGGTCATCTCGGTGGGCGAGGAAACCTTGATTGAGGTGAGGCGCAAATACACGATTGAGGATTGGGCGGCGATGTCATCCGAAGTCGGGACACGCTCGATCCAGGACGTCCTGACGCTAACGTACGTTCACCAAGGAACTGAAGGCGCAATCGAACGATGGGTAGTCAGGCAAAGCGGCTCTCCGCTGGTGCCCGTCCCTGGAAGGCAAAATTGCTGGCAGTTGGGACCGTTTGCTGCTAGACGCGGTCCTCTGACCAGTCTGACCGCTGAAGTGGAGATGCCACACCGTGACTACTACTCATCCATGTCGGACTTGACTGTTCTCGTTTGACCCCGCCTAAGTAGTTCCACGACCATTCCGAAATTGTTCCGCGCTCCACGGGTCCACAGCGGCGTCATCTTCGACCGCCAACGGCTCCTGTAACTCCTGGATGAACAAGTCGTAATCGTCCAACACCGCAGGGGCAGGCGCAATCAAGCTACCCATCACGTACACAAGCTGCTTCGCGAGTGGCGCTATTGCTTGCCGAGAAGTGAGACTGTCAATCTCACGTGCCAGGGCGCGAGCCAGGGCGCGCTGCGTGCCGACACCCGGCCCGGCGAGCGCGGCGAGATCCCCGATAACCTCAGCCTCGATAGGCCCAATGTCTGGGAGGTCCGCCGGGTCTAACCCCGCTTTTCCGGAGACCCTCGCCGCCGTCAAGACACGCTCGTTGCCGGCCTTGCGCGCCCGCTCGCGCAAGTCAGCGGCCCTTTTCGTGTTCGCGGCCTTGCACACCGGGCACGCCTTGCCCAGGTTAGCCAATTCCCACCGATAGCGACCGTCCGAGCCGTGCGGAGATCGGCCCGTGTAACGCGGCCTCTCAGTAGACACCATGGTTATCCCCTTGATTTCGCCGCGAGAGAGAAAACGGAACAGAGGGCGGTCTACCGTGTGACCACTTCTCTAAAAAAATGTGCCGGCTAGCGCTCATTGTGTGTTGCCCCTCCGGTTTTCGTGGCCGTCTGACGTTGCTTAGGTCTCTCATGCGTTTACTCATGGCGTCGAGGTGTTTCGCATGCGATGCGTGTGTGTGTTGCCCGTGTTGCGTCGTGACTCGTAGTGGTGCGCGTGGTGTCTCAGCGTCTGCACTGCATTGTGCCTGTGACCGTGAGCCATCGTCATCGTGTGTGTCCTCGTCGTGGCGTCTACCGTGGCGCCGTGGTGTGGCGGGCGGGGTGCGGGGTGGCGGGTAACAGGTGGTGGGCTACCTGGTGGGGGTGCAGATGGGGGGGGGCTGGCAAGAGGTTGGACCCCCGACCTGCCGCTGAGTGTGACGGTAGGTCGAGGGTCCTGTGCGCAGGTAGGTCTACGGGCAAATGTCTGAATCCCTCGCTACCTTCCGTTCCCAGTGCAGATGGTTGTCTACCTGTCTGCGGGAGTGGTTGACGCGGCATTTCGCAAGATCACGTTGCGGAGTGGGCGAACCACTTGATCGCACCAGTGGTATCGATCAGGTCGCCGTCCAGTCGGGCGAGGCCGCGGAACGTCACCAGGTCGCGGTCAAAGGCGAACTCGTCGGAACGCTCGAACCGGATCGCACCGACCTGGCGAACCCAGTACTTCGAGATGTCGCCGTACAGGATGCTCTTCGCGTTCGCACCAGCGGCGGGCATTGCTTCATCAACGAAAACGGGCCGGCCCAGGATGGTACCGGCGGACCCGGAGCCGGGCACGATGTCAGCGGAGAAGATGTAACGCCCGGTGGAGTCACGGAGCTTCTTCACAATCTGCAACGTGCTCTGTCGCATGAGCCACGCGGCGGACTCCGAGCGAGCATAGGGACCGGCGAGCGAGCCCTGCAGGTCGATCAGGAGGTCAGCACCCTGACCGACAGTGGTCTGCGAACCGAGCGAGGTAGCCGTGCCGGTGGGGCCGGTGACACCGAGCGTTGCGCCCGTCAGGATGCCATTGGGCTGGCCGGTTCCGGTGCCCGAAATGGCGTGCGCGCCGAAGGCGTTTCCGATAGCGAGGCCGGACTGCTCAGCGAGGAATCCCAGCAGGTCGAAGTTTGCGTCGGCTGCGAGTTCGTAGGAAACCTGCACCAGGAAGCCGTACTTGTACGCGTCAAGCTGCGCGGAGCCCAGAGTCGGGTCAGAGGTGGGAATCGTCGCACCCTCAGCGATAAGCGAGGCGGTGGAAAACGCCGTGGTCTTGGGGACCTTCAGCGGCTCACCGGTCGGAGTCTGGATGACCGTTGCGCCCGCGGCGAGGATCGAAGACGACGCCACGAGGTGACGCTGCAACTGAGACCAGAAGCTGGTCGCAACGAGCCCGCCGCCGCTGGTCGTCGCAAGCGCTCGGCCCTCAATGCCAGGGCGGAACCCGGAGCGCATCTCGTCGGAACGCTGCGTGATTTCAAACGGAGCGAGGGACCGCTGCGCGATTGTCTGACGGAACTTCTCATCGATTTCGATGTCAGTCCGAGACAGGCTGCGGTAGGTGTTTCCGCCGTGAAGCTGTCGGAGGGAAGCATCCGCCGCGAGCGCGCTACGTTCTCCCGATTCGAGTTCATCGATACGGTTGGCGAGATCCTTGGCATCAGCCATATGAGCGTCGAATGACCGTTCTTCGGCGGTGGTGAGGCTCCGGTTCGCCGCCTTGGCTTTAGTCAAGATTTCTTCGGCCGCGTCACAAGCATCGCGCTTCATGGACTTGGCCCGGTCGATTGCTACTGCATTGCTCAAAGTTGTTCTGCTCCCTGGGTAGGAAAGTGAAACGTCTGCCCTTCAAGCTGAACTTGGTCAGCCCGCGAGCCTTGCGGCTCCCGGTTCACTTATCGATTTGTGATGTATTGCTGTAATTCCTCGGTGCTGATCTGCCAGCGATTCCCGACGCGTTCGGCTTTCAACGTCCCGCGGGATATCGCCTTACGGATGCCCCGGTCTGTTACCCGAGCCCGTTCGGCTGCCTCGGTTGTGCTGAGGTAGATCAAGGTTCGCTCAGGTTCCGGCATTGCACCAAAGGTTGTACCGAGTGCGGTACCCGGTGCGGAACTGTAGAGGGTCGCGACGTGGCGGAGTGCGCTGATCGAATTGAACACCTCTGTATCCGTTGGGTACCGGGAGAGGATCGCATCGAGGGCTCCTGACCGGAGGAGCATCACCGCGGCACGCGGCGGGATCAACACCACCAGACCGTTCTCCCCGGCGATGTAGCCGGAAGCCTCACGGATCACTCGGGCTCACCCTTGTCTAGCTCGCGCTCAATCTCGGCGGCGAGGTCTTCGCCACCATCCAGCAACCGGCGCTCGATGATGTGGCCTTGGATATCGGTCGTCGCCGCCGCGGCATCGTGTATGAATTCGAGGTTCAATTCAAACGCCGCCAAATACAGCTCGCGCAGGATCGAGGCGTGAGCCTGGGCGGGGATAGTTTCGAGGAATCCGGCCAGGAGTTCGCGCCTGGCCTTCGGTGTCGGCTGCGCGGCGAGCGCCGTTGTGAGTGGGCCGGATACTGCATCAAAGATGTTGCTCATGATCTGTTCCAATCGTTGAGGCCGTCAGAGCGAATCTGAGGCAGGTTCATGTTCGGCGAGTCCGTCGGACTCGGGAGCGCGCCTGTCGCGCCACAGGCCGCGTCCAAGGCGGGGGAAGTGAGGTTCTGCGCCTGAGCCCGCGCCTCACGATGAGCTAGTGAGGTCTTCCCGCAGATCCCAATGGCGCGGGATGCGGGATGCCACAACTCCTGAGTGCAACCCGGCACGGCGCAAATCAGATCAGCGACGCGGACCGGCGCGACAGGGGTGGTGACTCTCTCGGGCTCACGCACCCAAGCGTCAGCGGAGTTGACCGGAAGATCTTCGGGAGGAGCCACTGTGCGGATAGGCGAGACATTGCGCCGTATCGGTCTGCGCCTAGGCATGCTCCACCTCGAAACCGCCAGCTACTGACCTCACGTGAATCTCTGAGATCGTCCCCAGCAGGTTTTGAACTTCTTGCTCTGCGAAACGGATGCCAATAGGAGATCTCACAGAGCAAGAAATCCTTATCGACGCGCGTCGAATCCTCGCAGAGGTTCGACTCACTGTTAATTGACTTATCTCTAACTGGTCTATAACTACTAGTGCGCAGATTCCGCACCCATGCGGGTGCAGATTCCGCACGTATATGGGCGCAGATTCCGCACCCATATGGGCGCAGATTCCGCACGCGGTTTTTCGACAAGGGGGTGAGGTGGGTGCAGAATCTGCACCTATTTCTTGTTCCAGCGTTGCCACTCGGCGTCCTCCGCCCGGTAGATCTCGGGCACGTGCAGCACGTACCGACTTCGAAGGTGCTGAGCACCGACTGAGGCCGTGAATTTCTCTCTGGATAGCGCGCCGAACTCTTCCAAGAGGGCAAGGTTCGTTTCCGTCGCCCGTTTGCTTTGACCCGTCTCCCGCGCCAGAGTCTCCACAGTCGGAAAGGCGTATCCCCTCTGGGCGTTTTCGAAGTCGGCCAGCCGAGCGAGTGTGGCCACGGGACCCGCCTTTAGTTTCAGTATCCGACCGTCTGGGGCCGTCAGCGTTGTTACCGCCCAAGCCCACTTTCTCGCTGAAATCGTCAAGATTCACCGTCGCCCCCTGCCGTTGTCACGTACGTGCCAACCGGTCGGTAATCGCTCCACGTCTGTCGGTAGAGCCCCACTCCGGCGAAGTCCCATACGCTCACGAAATGGTGACCCAAGTGACCGGTGTGCAGAGCACACGTGACCCCGTCTCCATCATTGGCGGGGCATAGCTTCGGGCATTCAGGGGCGTTGTTAGAATCGCTCATGATCGGTCCTTTTGTAGAGTGCCTGATTGAAACGGCCCCCGTGACGCCCTGCCAGGCAGCGGGGGTTTTCTTTGTGCTCATTTCTCCTCGTCGGAAAACGCGGCCTCAATGTACGCTTCGACGTCCGACTCACGGAACATTCGACGACCCGCGATTTTTCCCGACTTTGGCGCGGTGCCGTTGTGAATCAGCCAGCGCATTTGATTCGGGGTCTTTCGCAGCATGGCCGCCGCCTCTTCGAGGGTGAGTAGCTGGTGCATTCGGATTGTCCTTTCGGGTCACAACGCCTCGGGGGTGAGCGCGTTATATTTCATTGTTTCATACAACATCCGCTCTCGGGGATCAACAGCTAACAAAATGTTGTACAGTCTTCTCATGGCGAACAACAAGACACCACGCGACTACCCCTGGGAGGCCAACTTCCGGGAGCAAATGCGCCGACGACGCGAGGCCCAGGGCATGACCCAAACCGACCTAGCTCGAGGCCTGAGCCGGAAGGGACTGCCGTTCCACCAGCAGACCATTCAGCGCATTGAGAGCGGCGAGCGGCCCATCCGCCTCGATGAGGCATACCTGATCGCGAACAAGCTCGAAACGCCAATGGACACAATGCTTTCCGCCCCCGATACCGAGTTCGGCGAAATTAGAGACGCAGTCGAACGCATCAGGCGGGAAGTGTCCGGGGAGCTGAACGGCGGGATCATCGACGTTTTTGACGAGTGGCAAGGGCACCTGAGCGCCCTCGACGTGGCATTTGAGGCTTTGCTCGCTCGCGCGGCCGGCGAAGCCACCGCCGAGGTGCGTTGGGCCGCGGCTTGGCTCATCAAGGCCGTTCGAGTAGACGACGCATTGCGAGCCCTCTTCAAGTCAATGCATTGCTTGGCCGGAGACGTCGTCGAAACTGGCACAGACGGAATCGCCGATCATCGCCGCCCGTTATTGGCCGCAGATTACGCGCTCTGGCAAGGCCTCCAACCCGATCAGAATCCCGTGCACCTGGCAGATCTGGATCCGGGCGCGTTCGAATTGGCCTCCCCGGAAGCGGCGGCGTCAGTAGTGGTTCAATACGTCACGGCCTCCCTGTCGGAATTCGAGGAGAGTGAGCATGTCCAGCATCAAACGGCGCGATAACGGCTCATGGCGCGCCCGATACCGCGACGATGCAGGCAAAGAGCACGCCCGGCACTTCGACCGCAAGATCGACGGTCAGCGATGGCTAGATGAGGTCACGGCAGGAAGGGTCACCGGAACCTACGTCAGCCCTGCCGCGGGAAAGGTCACACTGAGGGCGTTCTATCTCGTCTGGGCAGAGCGCCAGATTTGGGAGACAGGCACGCGGCGGGCAATGGACCTTGCGGTGCGGTCATGCACCTTCGAGGGTATCGAGCTTCGAGCCCTGAAACGCTCACACGTCGAGTCCTGGGTGAAGTCAATGTCGAACGCCGGGCTGGCACCCCTCACCATTCACGGTCGCGTGCGCAACGTGCGCTCGGTGTTGCGCGCCGCCGTCAGGGATCGAGCGCTCAGCGCTGACCCCTCCGAGGGCGTCTCACTCCCCCGCAAACGTCGTGCCGACATGGCTATGGACATTCCCGCCCCCGAAGACGTGAGACGGCTCTACGAGGCCGCTGAGGACTGGTTCAAGCCCGTCGTGGCCCTTGCGGCCTTCGCGGGCCTCAGGCTTGGCGAGTTGAACGGCCTACAGCTCGCAGACATCGATTTTTTGCCTCGCTCGATCTCCGTGATACGTCAGGTGCAACGCACTCCCGGCATGGCGCTAGAGATCCGGCCTCCCAAGTACGGGTCCGAGCGGGTCATTCCGGTGCCGGATTCGCTCTTGCTGATCCTCTCGCGGCACGTTGAACAGGTCGGCGTTTACGGCGATGCTGGGTGGCTACTGCCAGGGCGTGACGGCGGGCCTATCTGGCCGCGAACTATCGCGTATCACTGGGACCGCTTGACCGCCAAAGTAGGGTTGAAGGGCGTTCGGCTTCACGACCTCCGCCACTTTTACGCATCGGGCCTGATCGCTTCCGGGTGTGACGTGGTGACCGTGCAGCGCGCCTTAGGACACCGGTCCGCATCCGTGACGCTAAACACGTACAGCCACCTCTGGCCGAACGCCGATGACCGCACCCGCTCAGCGTCTCAGGCACTGATGGCGGGCGCGTTGTCGTTTACTGCGGACTCCCTGCGGACTGCGGACGTCTAGCCCCCGCAATTCCAACGATCTGAGACCCTTCGGCGAGATGATCCAGATCTCCTCGATGTCGGGGTCGTCGAGGAACGGTTGCAGGGCACCGAACCCGGTGAGCGCGGCGACCACCTCTCTGCTGGCCTGGAACTCATCGGTGAGCAACGGCAGTGATCCGCCGAGGGCCCGTTCGCTGTACCGGCGCACCTCGTCGCGCACGTATTGGTCGGCGAGGGCGTCGTCGGCGGCCAGGTCGACGCCGTCGCGGCGCACGCGCAGCCGCACCTGCTCGGTGATGATGCGCACGGCCTCGGTCATGAAGGAATCCTGCTGCACAACCGGGCACGCGCGTGCGAGTTATCCACAGCCTGACCGGACGGGTGACCGTTCCACCACTCCGGCGCAGAACCAGGGCACTCTAGACTGGAGCCTCACTCGCGGGAGTGGTGAAATTGGTATACACGCAGGTTTTAGGTACCTGTGCTTTCGAGCGTGAGGGTTCAAGTCCCTTCTCCCGCACCGACGGGCTCCGGCTGTCGGCACTCAGATGCCGTCCGGCTCCGCTGTAACCGAGAATTCTCTTCGATGCTGGCCACCCTGAATACGCTGTGGTTAGGATTGCCTTACTCGTCTCCCAGCAGATCGGTTCTCATGACCGCGACCCCCAGCTCTCCACAGCGCCCCCAGGACCAGCAACAGAATCTGGCCGACTACCTTCGCGCCAGCTCGAGCACTCAGCACCGCGATACCGAAACGCGGTCCTTCATCACCGAACTGATGAGCGGTGCGCTCTCGCTCGCGGACTACACCCGGTACCTCGGGCAGTACGCCTGGGTCTATGAGGCTCTCGAGCAGCTCGTCGACCGGGTATCCCAGGTCGACCGCATCGACGTCTTCGACCCCGCCCTCGACCGGCTGCCCGCCATCGAAAGCGACCTCGCCGCGCTGGGCGTCGACGACTGGCGCCGCGAGCATCCGCCGCTACCGGCGACGACCGAGTACATCGCCCACTTGCAGTCCCTCACCAGTGCCGACAGGGTGCGCTGCCTGGCCCACCATTACACCCGCTACCTCGGTGACCTGTCGGGCGGCCAGGCCATCGCGGCTCTCGTGGCCCGGTACTACGGTGCCGCGCCCGAACAGCTGGGCTTCTACAGGTTCGATGCGATCAACAACATCGTGCAATACAAGCGTGCCTACCGCGATCGGCTGAATGCCATGTCGCTTGCACCGGCCGAGGTGAACGCCCTCGTCGCGGAGGTCGATGCCGCGTTCACCTACAACGGCGCCGTTTTCGACGGGTTGGCGCGCTAACCGATGGTCCGCGCCGCGGCCCTGGACGGCCAGCTCAGCGACTTCCTCTCCAGCGCGGGAGTCGTGGTGTTCTACCTGCTCGTCTGGGCCCTCGTGTTCGCCGGCACTGCCCTGTTCCTGGGGGTGTTCATCCCGTTCGTCACCGGTGACTCGCTCCTGTTCGGCGCCGGCCTGGTGGCAGCGTCCACGACCAACCTGAACATCGTGGTGCTCGCCGTCGGCGTCGGGATCGCCGCGTTCCTCGGCGACCAGGTGGGCTTCCTGCTCGGTCGACGATACGGTCGCGGCTACCTCGACAAACGCGGTGGCCGGCGCACCCAATTGGCAATTGTGAAGACCGAGTCCTTCTACCTCAAGTACGGCTGGTGGGCGGTGGTCGTGGCGCGTTTCATGCCGTGGGCACGGGTTTTCGTACCCGTCGTTGCCGGAGTCGGCCGCATGAACTACTACAAATTCCTCTCCAGCAACATCGTCGGAGCCCTGGCTTGGGGTGTGGGCATCACCCTGACGGGCTACTACGCCGCAGCGATCCCCGGAGTGAAGAGCGCGGCCTACATCATCGCGGGTTTCTTCATCACGGCGTCGATAGTTTTCGGCCTGCGCACCTGGTTCGCCGATCGTGCCCAGATGCGCCTCGACGCCCGCACGAGCACCGGATCTCACAACACATTGGGGGGTTAGCCCACCCCTTCATCAGGCCTTCAGATGCCAGAACGCGCTAACCTGTAGCGACGCAAGCGATCACCGCCGACTGGCCGATCTAGCCGCCGACGACTGGAGTTTTCTTCGTGATTAACACAGCACTCATCCCCTGGCTCGACCCCGAGATCCTCATCAACGGATTCGGACCCTGGGCGCTGCTTGGTGTGTGCGCGATCGTCTTCGCCGAGACCGGCCTGCTGATCGGGTTCCTGCTCCCCGGTGACACCCTGCTCGTCATCACCGGCCTGTTCGTCTTCTTCGACATCATCACCATCGACATCTGGTGGGTGGCCCTGGCCATCGGTGCTGCCGCCTTCGTCGGCGGCGAGGTGGGCTACCTGATCGGCCACAGGCTCGGCCCGCGGGTGTTCGAGCGCAAGGAATCGGGCCTGTTCAGCGTCAAGAACGTGCAACGCACGAACGCCTTCTTTGTGCGCTTCGGCGGATTCGCCGTGATCGCCGCCCGCTTCGTGCCGATCGTGCGCACCTTCGCCCCGGTCGCCGCGGGCGTCGGACACATGGACTACCGCAAGTACAGCCTGTACAACTTCATCGGCGCCATGATCTGGGGCGCCGGCCTCACCTTCTTCGGCTACTTCCTGGGCTACATCCCGCCGCTGGCCGACTTCGTGCGCAACTACATCGACCTGATCCTGCTGGGCGCCGTTGTGCTCACCCTGCTCCCCACGATCTACCACTACGTGCAGTCCACCGTGAAAGCCCGCCGCGAGGCCCGGTCCGGCGTGACCGTTGACCCGAAGAACCTGGTGCTCGATCCCGAGACCTTCAAGACCGACAACGACGGCAAGCACGAGGCCTGACCCCTCCTCAGCGCGTGACGCTCAGAACGTCAGCGGTGCGAGTGGTGCTCGTGTTCGGCATCCGCCGCATGATCGGCCGGCTCGAGCTGAAACGTGGAGTGCTCGACGTCGAAGTGGTCGGACAGGCATCCGGACAGCTCGCGAAGCAGCGCGCCCGACCGTCCGGCCGCGAGCAGCTCGGGTTCGACGACGATGTGGGCGCTGAACACGTGTGACCCCGACGTGATCGCCCACACGTGCACGTCGTGCACGGCCACGACGCCGGCGGTGCCCTCGAGGTGCTCCCGGATCGCCCGCACATCGGTATCCGCCGGCACCGACTCGCTGAACACCCGCACCACGTCGCGCAGCAGACCGAAGGCCCGCGGAATGATCATCGTGGCGATCACCAGTGATGCGATGGCGTCCGCCTGCGCGAAACCGGTCAGTAGGATGACGACGGCCGCCGCGATCACGGCTACCGATCCCAGCGCATCGCCGAGCACCTCGAGGTAGGCGCCGCGCATGTTGATCGACCCGGCCGCGGCCGGACGCAACAGCAGGATCCCGACGATGTTGGCCAGCAGGCCGACCACGGCCACCACGAGCATCGGGCCGGCCAGAACCTCGGCGGTGGCGCCGGAGGTCAGCCGGTTGATGGCACCGACGACCACGAAGCCCGCCACCACGATCAGGATCAGGCCGTTGAGCAGCGCACCGAACACCTCGGCCCGCTGGTAGCCGAAGGTCTGCCGATCGGTGGCGGGGCGGGCCGCGACGACGGTAGCGGTGAGAGCGATGATCAGACCGGCCAGGTCGGAGAACATGTGGCCGGCATCGGCGAGCAACGCCAGCGAGCCGGTGAACCAGGCACCGACGATTTCGACGACGAGGACCGCAGCGACCAGGCCGATCACGATCGACAGGCGTGAACGATTGCTCGTCGAAGCGGATGCGTGATCGTGGCCCATGCGTCAACGCTACGAGCCCGCCCGGGCGAAAGCCAGCCCAGCGGCTAGTTGGGAATGAGTGCCGTTCTCAGCTGGCTAGAAGCTCGGTGAGTACCGGCCCGAGGGCTGCAAAGGCGACTGCCCGGTGGCTCTCGGCGTTCTTCACGTCGGCGGGCAGTTCGGCGGCCGATACGTCCTGTCCGTCCGGCTGGAAGATCGGGTCGTAGCCGAAGCCGCCGGCACCGGCCGGCTCCCGCAAGATACGACCCGGCCACTCCCCCGAGACAGCCCGTTCTACGCCGTTCGGCAGCGCCAGCGCAGCCACGCAGGTGAAGTGACCGGCCCGGTGTTCGTCGGTCATGTCGCTGAGCTGCCAGAGCAGCAGACGCAGATTCTCCTCGGAGTCCCGCGCCGGCCCGCCCCAGCGGGCAGAGAAGATGCCGGGTGCGCCGCCCAGCACATCGACGCAGATGCCGGAGTCATCCGCGATCGCGGGCAGGCCGGTGTGCGCGGCGGCGGCACGCGCCTTGATCAGCGCGTTCTCGGTGAACGTCGCGCCGTTCTCGACAGGCTCCGGCCCGTCGTAGGCCAGCACCTCCAGGTCCGGCAGCATGGGCGCGAGGATGCGGCGCAGCTCCTCGACCTTGTGGGCGTTGTGGGTGGCGAGAACGACGCGCATGTCAGCGGCCCAGCGTGGTCTTCTGCAGCTCGGTGAGCGTGATCGCCCCGCCGAGGGCCAGGTCGAGCAGGGAGTCGAGCTCGCTGCGGTCGAAGGGGGCGCCCTCGGCCGTGCCCTGCACCTCGATGAACTTGCCTCGACCGGTGACGACGACGTTCATGTCGGTCTCGGCGCGCACGTCCTCGGTGTAGGCGAGGTCGAGCATCGGCACGCCGGCGATGATGCCCACCGAGACGGCCGCGACACTGTCGGTGAGCGGCTGGGCCTTCTGGGCGATGAACTTCTTCTCACGGCCCCATTCGAGGGCGTCGGCCAGCGCCACGTAGGCGCCGGTGATGGCGGCGGTGCGGGTGCCGCCGTCGGCCTGCAGCACGTCACAGTCGATGACGATGGTGTTCTCGCCGAGCGCCTTCATGTCGACGACGGCGCGCAGGCTCCGACCGATCAGCCGGCTGATCTCGTGGGTGCGGCCACCGATACGGCCCTTGACCGACTCGCGGTCCATGCGGGAGTTCGTCGAGCGCGGCAGCATCGAGTATTCGGCGGTGACCCAGCCCTTGCCCTTGCCGGCCATCCAACGCGGCACGCCGTTGGTGAACGACGCGGTGGCGAGCACCTTGGTTCGACCGAAGGAGATCAGCGCGGATCCCTCGGCCTGGTCGCTCCAGCCGCGCTCGATGGTGACGGGGCGCAGCTGGTCGTTGGTGCGGCCATCGGCGCGCAGGATGTCGGTCACGGGTTCTCCTTGGAATGACGGGGGGTGAAGAGGCGGGATGGAGCGGTCGAGGCGGCCAGTCTGGTCACCTCGCTGAGACTGATGGTGCCGGTCGCGACGAGGTCCACGTGGGAGATCTCCGGGCCGAGTAGGCGGTGGGCGAGGCGGAGGAAGTCGTCGGCGCTATCGCCGGTGGCCTCGTAGCGGTAGCTGGGCGGGGCGGCATCCACCCGTTCGAGACCTTGGCCCACCAGCACCCTGTAGACGTCGTTGGCCGTCTCAGTGTGGCTGGAGACCAGCGTCACCGCGTCACCCATGACGTAGGAGATGACCCCGCGCAGGAACGGGTAGTGGGTGCAGCCGAGCACGAGCGTGTCCACGTCGGCGGCCTTGAGCGGTGCGAGGTATTCCTCGGCGACGCGCAACACTTCCGCGCCTGTGGTGACTCCAGATTCGACGAACTCCACGAAGCGCGGGCAGGCCTGCGAGAACAGCTGGATGTCGGTGGCCGCGGCGAACGCGTCGTTGTAGGCCCGAGAGTTCACGGTGCCCGCCGTACCGACCACGCCGACCCTCTTGTTGCGGGTGGTGCCCACCGCACGGCGCACCGCGGGCTGGATAACCTCGATCACCGGGACGCTGTAACGTTCCCTGGCATCCCTCAACACGGCCGCAGAAGCGGTGTTGCAGGCGATTACCAGCAACTTCACATCTTGGGACACCAGGTCGTCGAGAACCTCGAGTGCGTACTCGCGGACATCGGCGATCTTCTTCGGCCCGTAGGGCGAATGCGCGGTGTCGCCGATATACAGGATCGACTCGTTGGGCAGTTGGTCCTTGATGGCCCGGGCGACGGTAAGCCCGCCGACCCCGGAGTCGAAAATCCCAATCGGTGCATCAGTCACGTCGATCAAGCCTAGCCGGGTTCGGCGTTCGGCCACGCTGGACACCGCTATATGCCCAGAACCGCCCAACGTACGTGGGCCGGAATATAGCCGTAACTACACTCGGCATATGGGCCAGGCCAACCAGGCAGAGCCCGCACCGGAGACGTCCCTCGCGCCGTCTGAGGAGATGATCGTCATGAATGATCGAGTCGTAATCACCGGACTGGGCGCACTGACGCCCCTCGGTAATTCGTGGACCGAAACCTGGGACGGCCTGACTAACGGCCGCAGCGGTGTCGCCCGCATCACGCAGTTCGACGCCACCGACCTGCCCACCCAGATCGCCGGTGAGGTGAAGGACTTCGACCCGGCCACGCGGATGTCGATCAAGCAGGTCAAGCGGGCCTCGCGCGCCTCCCAGCTGGCGATCGCCGCGGCCCGCGAGGCAGTCGCGGACGCCGGCTTTGGGCCGTCAATGGAGGGTATCCACACCGGCGTCATCGTCAATAGCGCCGTGTCCGGCTACGCCGAGATCCAGGATGCCACCGAGCACGTCAACGCAGGCAGCGCCCGCCGCATCTCGCCCCGCTTCGTTCCGCAGTCGCTGATGAACATGGCCGCCTGCGAGATCGCCATCGACCTGGGCGTGCACGGCCCGGTGAACGCCAGCGCCCTGGCCTGCGCGAGCGGTGCCTACGCCCTCCTCGAGGCGCGCACCATGCTCGTCACCGGCGATGCCGACGTCGTGATCGCCGGCGGTGTCGAGGCCGCCATCACCCCGGTGATGTTCGCCGGGCTGAACGCCATGCACGCCGCATCCACCCACAACGACGAACCCACCGAGGCCAGCCGCCCGTTCGACGCCAACCGCAACGGCCTGGTCTTCGGCGAGGGCGCCGTGGTGTTCGTCATGGAGCTGCTCTCCCACGCCCGCGCCCGGGGTGCCCGCGTCTACGCCGAGGTGCTCGGTGGGGCGCTCACCAGCGACGGCTTCAGCATCGTGGCCCCCGACCCGTCGGGCACCTACGCCAGCCAGGCGATCACCCGCGCCCTGGACAAGAGCCGGCTCAACCCGGCCGACATCGACATGATCGTGGCCCACGGCACCTCCACCCAGGCCAACGACAAGGCGGAGACCCTCGCGATCCGCAACTCACTGCGCCACTTCGCCGACAAGATCTCCATCACCGCGCCGAAGTCGATGACCGGGCACATGATCGGCGCTGCCGGAGCCCTGTCCGCCCTGGTCGGCGCCCTGTCGATCAAGAACGGCATTGTGCCGCCCACGATCAACCTGCGCACCCCCGACCCGGACTGCACCCTGGATTACACGCCGCTCACCGCGCGCATCCAGCCGATCAAGCACGCCCTGGTGAACGCGTTCGGCTTCGGCGGCCAGAACTGCATCGTCGCCTTCGGCGCCCTGTAGGCCCCAGCCGGGATCCGCGAGTTGCCGCAGACGGCCCCTTCAGTGCATCTGACGGGGCCGTTTGACGTATCTCGGCGAACGGGCGGCGGGAGGGTGTGCACCGGGCGTCCAGCCCGGGCAGTGCGGTGACGGCTAGGCTTCTCGCGTGACCGAGACTTCTGCCTTTCGAACCGACCGCTACGAACTCACCATGGTGGATGCCGCGATCCAGAGCGGCACCGCGAACCGGGAGTGCATGTTCGAGGCCTTCGCCCGGCGGCTGCCCGCCGGCCGACGGTACGGGATCGTGGCCGGCACCGGCCGCCTGCTCGACCTGATCCGTGATTTCAGATTCGACGAGGCTGAACTCGACTGGCTGCGCGCCAACAACGTGGTGCGCCCGCCCACCCTCGACTGGCTGGCGGACTACTCCTTCAGCGGCAACATCTGGGGATACCGCGAAGGCGACGCGTATTTCCCGGGCTCGCCACTGATACAGGTCGACGGCACCTTCGCCGAGTGCGTCGTGCTCGAGACCCTGATCCTCAGCGTGCTCAACTACGACAGCGCCGTGGCCAGCGCCGCCGCCCGCATGGTGTCGGTGAGCCTGGGCCGGCCGCTGGCCGAGATGGGATCCCGCCGCACGGGCGAACACTCCGCCGTGGCCGCGGCCCGCGCCGCGTATATCGCCGGGTTCGCCTCCACCAGCAACCTCGAAGCCGGCCGGAGCTGGGGCATCCCCACCATGGGCACCGCCGCGCATTCCTTCACTCTGCTGCACGACACCGAAGAGGACGCCTTTCGGGCCCAGGTGGATGCGTTCGGCGCGTCGACCACGCTGCTGGTCGACACCTACAACATCGAGCGCGGCATCGAACTGGCCGTCTCCGTGGCCGGCACCGGGCTGGGTTCGATCCGCATCGACTCCGGCGACCTTCCCACCGTCGCCGCCGCCGCGCGCGCCCAGCTGGACTCGCTCGGCGCCGTGAACACCCAGATCACCGTCACCAGCGACCTGGACGAGTACTCGATCGCGGCGCTGTCCGCGTCGCCGGTGGATGCGTTCGGGGTGGGTACCTCACTCGTGACAGGGTCCGGCGCACCGGCCGCCGGCATGGTCTACAAGCTGGTGGCGCACAGGAACACCGCAGACGAGTGGGTTTCGGTGGCGAAAACCTCGGCCTCTAAGGCCTCGGTCGGCGGGCGCAAGAGCGCCGTGCGACTGCTTGACGCGACAGGCACGGCGCGCGAAGAGATCGTTATGGTGGCGGCGAACGGCCCGACGGACGCACCGGTTGACGCCCACGAACCCCACGCCGCCGGAGCCACGGAACGGTCGTTGCTGGTGCCGCTCATGGAGGCCGGGGTTGTCGACGAACGCTACGTGGGCTCAGCCGGCACCCGGCTGGCCCGCGAGCAGAACGCCGCAGCCATGCGTGAGCTGCCGATCGATGCGTTCAGGCTCGGCCGCGGCGACGCCGTCATCCCGACGGTGTTCCGCTAGCGGGGTGTCGACAAGCTCGACCAACGAACGGGTTAGTCCTGCTTCATCTTTTCGTAGATTGACTTGCAGGTCGGGCAGACCGGGAACTTCTCCGGGTCGCGGCCCGGCAGCCACTTCTTGCCACACAGCGCCTTGACCGGCTTGCCGGTCATCGCCGACTCGAGGATCTTGTCCTTCGGCACGTAGTGCGAAAAGCGTTCGTGGTCACCGGGCTCGATCTGCTCTTGGTTGAGCAGTTCCTCGAGTTCACGATCGAGGGTGGATGTTCCGCCACCAATATCTGGGCCGCGGCCAGGCTCTGCGATGCTCGCGCGAATGTCGTGTGTCATGGAATCAAGTGTATGCAGCTACGCGCGCAATGCGGAGGAGAGCATTTCGGGACCACGGCGTTCGAAGGTCCGCGAGCCCAGCCAGACCCCGCCGATCAGCATGACGAAGCCGATGCCGAGCCCCCAGTAGAGAGCCGGCAGGTTCCACACCGGATCCACGAAGACACCCAGAACGGCGCACACGATGGCCGGCAGGGCCACCACGATGGACCCGACGAAGGTGAACGACTGGATGATCGCGGCGGCGGTATCCGACGACTGCGGCTGCGCGAACGGGCTGTCCCCTGGCTTGGTCGCCGGGTAGGGGAACCGGGCCGACGTGAAGCTGGAGAAGCCCAGCCCGGCGAGCAGGATGCAGGTGCTCACGCCGAGCAGACCGGGCAGCACCGCCCAGTCCCCGTGCACGCTGACGCTGACGGCCGAGCCCAGCCCGATCAACGGGATGCCCACGAAGAGCGCCGGAACGAGCCGGCCGACGCGGTCGGCCACTCCGCGCGGTCCGGAGACCACGTGCAGCCAGATGGCGGTGTGGTCATACGCGACGTCGTTGTGCAGCGTCCAGCCGAGGAAGACGCACATCAGAGGCACCGGAACGAGGACGAGGTATTCGAAGGGCATCCCCGCAAAGACGAGAGGCAGGATCACCAGGACCGGGACGATGGGGATCATGATCAGCGAGACCCAGTAGCGCGGGTCGCGGCCCCAGTAGGTGATGCTGCGCGCGGCGATCGCACCGATCGGGTTGTGCGGCATCCGGTCGAACCAGCCCAGGCCGACGTAGGCCTTGGCCTGAGCCTCGCGACCCGGCGTGATGAGCATCCGGGCCACCAGACCCTGCCAGGCGAGCCAGAGCAGGTACACGGTCGCGGCGGCGATGAGGAGCTTGAGGAAGGCGATCCCCCAGTCGCCGACAGCGGCGTCTCCCGGCACGGCCCACGCTGCGCCCAGCGGCGTCCAGCCGAGGATGCTCGCGAAACCGCCGAGCACGTCGAGCCCGTATTTGCTCCAGTCCACATTGACCAGCAGGACCACCACGGGGGTGATCATGACGATCAGCAGGATGCCGATGATGCCGGTGAACTCGCGGGCGCGGCGGGTGGACAGCAGGAATGCCGAGATGGACGTGCTCACCCGGGAGGCGAGCATGCAGGTCGCCAGAAGCAGCGCGGCCGCCAGGATGGCGAACAGGGTCTCCCCCACACCCCTGGACCAGGTCACGATGGTGCCCAGCAGCACCAGCGCGAGGGTGGTCGCCGGTACGCCGACGAGTGCGGATACGGCGAGGCCGAACGACAGCTGCTTGTTCGGGATGCCCAGGGTGGAGAATTTGCGCGGGTCCATGCTGTCGTCCACGCCGAAGACGAGCGGCACGAGGAAGAAGCCGAGAACCACCAGCGAGCCGGCCACGATGAGGCCCTCCCGAATGGCGCCGACGTCGTCGACGAACCGGAACGTGATGAGCATGGCCACCAGGGCCGCGGCGACGAGCAGCCCGTAGAGCAGGCCGAGCACCACTCCCACGACCTGCCAGGGGCTACGCCGGAACAGATTGGCGAGCAGCCTCAGTTTCAGTCCGAGAAATTGTGCAACCACTCCAGGCCCTCCGCAACCTTTCGTCCGCCGGCGAGGTCGACGAAGCGTTCTTCGAGTGACACGTTGCCGCGCACCTCGTCGATCGTTCCCGCGGCCAGCACCGAACCCTGCACAATGATCGCCACGTGGTCGCAGACCCTCTGGATGAGGTCCATACCGTGGCTGGAGAGAATCACCGTTCCGCCGGCAGCGACGTAGCGCTGCAGAATCTCGGTGACGTTCACGGCCGACACCGGGTCGACCGATTCGAACGGTTCGTCGAGCACCAGCACGCGCGGCGAGTGGATCATCGCGCAGGCCAGGGCGATCTTCTTGGTCATGCCCGCCGAGTAGTCGGCGACCAGACGGTTGAGAGCATCCTCAAGGCCGAACGCCGCGGCCAGGTCGGCGGACCGGGCCCGCACGGTTTCGCTCTCGAGGCCCCGCAGCACGCCGGAATAGTAGAGAAGCTGTGCACCGGTGAGCCTGTCGAACAGCCGCAGCCGGTCCGGGAGGACTCCAATGGTGCGCTTGGCGGCGATCGGGTCGGCCCACACGTCCACGCCGTGTACCTGGATCGAACCGGAGTCCGGCCGCAGCAGCCCGGTGATCATCGACAGCGTGGTGGTCTTACCCGCGCCGTTAGGGCCGACGATGCCGTAGAACGACCCGGCCCGAACTTCGAGGTTGACGTCGGCGACGGCCACGTTCTGGCCAAAGCTCTTGTTCAGCCCGCTGACCGCGATCTCCACGCGAGGGGACGCCCCGATGACGGCGGATGCGCCGGTGCGCGGGGCCATCGGCTTGCGCACTACCGGCGGGATGCGCTGCGACGTGGCACCGACAACGGGTTCGGGGACCGCGGTGGCCTGGCCGGTGCGATCCGCGGCCGAGACGACGGGCACCGTAGTCCGAGCGGGTGCAACAGGGGCTTCGGGGCTCGCTGGTACCCCGGCTGCCACGGCATCCGTGCGCTCGGCAGCGCCGAGGTCGGTCGGAGACACGGCCTCGGTCTGCTTCGGAGCAAACCTGGGCAGCCGCCAGAACGGCCGCTTCGCGGGCTGGGCCGGCTCGGAGGCAGGGGCGCTCGTCGCAGGGGTCACGGTGAGCACAACGGTGTCGTCGGACTCCGGGGAGGCCGGCATCGTCAAGACGACGGTCTCGTCGTCGGCGGAGAGCGCGGGGGCGACCGGCACGACCGGCAGCACCATGGTGGCGTCGGGCTCGGGTGCAGCGGGCGCGGCCGTGTCGGGCACTGAGGCGACGGGCGCTTTCGTTACGGGCTCTATAGTGACGGATTCCGCAGCGGCTGGTGCGTCCTCAACGGCAGCCGATCGTGCCGCAGCGGCGGCGGCGGCAGCCGCGGTGGCGGCACGTGCAGACGCTGTGGCGGCGGTCCTGGCGGCGGCAGACTTCGCCGCGGCGGACTTGGTCGCTGCGGCGCGGGCCGCGCCGGCCTTGGTGGCCGATTCGGTCTTGGCTGCAGCGGCCTTGGCGGCAGCGGCCTTCGAAGCCGCGGTCCGGGCGCTGCTCGAGCGGGCGGCCGCGGTCTTAGCCTTCTCGGGGCCGACCTCCGCGGGGCCGGCGGGCAGGTCCAGCTCGGAGGCCGCGGCGGCGGCCTCGACGGCCTCCGCGGTATCGGCCGTGGACGTCGTCGTGGCCGGCAGCCTGGTGGCCTTGGCGACCGCGGGCTTCACCGGCGCCTTGCGGGCAGCGGGGGTGCGCGTCACCGTGACGCGCGCCGGCGCCGTTGCGGGTTCGGCGGCGGCCGGGGACACGGGCGTCGTCGTCGGTACCGACACGTCCTCCGCCAGCGCGGCGGCGGCCGGCTTCTTCTTGGCCGGAGCGCGGGGCGTCGACGTGGCTCGCGGAGTCGCAGGGGTGCGCGGTGCGCGGGTCGTGCTGCGCGCAGGCTTCACCGGGGTTGTCGAGCCGTCGGCGGTTGCTGTGTCGGCTGAAACCGATGTGTCGGCGTCGGATGCGGCGGGCGCGTTCGACGCCCCACCGGCCGAAGACGTCGTGGTTCGGGGGGTGCGGCGCACCGGAGGCTTGCGGGGCGGCAGCGCGCCGGTGGTCGGTGCTGTCGTTGAAAGGGAATCGGGCTCAGGGGCTCGGTTCGCAGGGGCGTTGTGTTCGATGGCACTACCCTCGCGTTCCGGCTCCGTATCGGGAACGGGCAAGACCGGAGTCCGCTCGTCAGGCTCGGAGTTCGGAGGCACTGGAGTCACCTCGCTAACTTACCAAGGACCGTCTGACCTCGCAGAGGCCGGCGGCGGTCGCAGGCGGATTCTCACCAAAACTCGCGCCGGAATCGCAGGTCACAGGGCCGCACGAATCGTCACGATCAGGACACGCCTCTGACCGTCTCTTCCCCCAGAACGGGGTCGTCGGGTAGTCTGAAGGTGGCATAACGGTGTGTCTATACGTGAACTTAGGGGTGAACCGCAGGCAAACTCGGCGAAAACGTCCGACCGCTGCGGGGCCACCCAGATCTTTCTTAGGAGATATTCGTGACCACCCAGGTAGTAATACTTGCAGCAGGAATGGGCAGCCGCCTCGGCCGCTCCCTTCCCAAACCGCTGACCGAACTCAACGACGGCCGCACGATCATGCAGCAGCAGTTCGACAACATCGAGCACGCCTTCGGCAAGAAGACCAAGGTCACCATCGTTGTCGGCTACAAGCTCGAGCACATCATCGAGGCTTTCCCGCAGGCATCCTTCGTCTACAACGAGCAGTACGACGTGACCAACACGTCGAAGAGCCTGTTGCGCGCCCTCCGCGCGTCCGCCAGCGGCGGCGTGCTGTGGATGAACGGCGACGTCGTATTCGATCCCGCTATCCTCGATCGCGCTGCCGCGATGATGAAGCGCGACCAGTCCTTCGTCACGGTCAACACGTCGAAGGTGTCTGACGAGGAAGTCAAGTACACGACGAGCGCCGAGGGCTACATCAAGGAGCTGTCGAAGACCGTGAAGAACGGGCTCGGCGAGGCTGTCGGCATCAACTTCGTGTCTGCCGCTGACAAGCCCATGCTCATCCACCACCTCAGCAAGGTCGGCGACCAGGACTACTTCGAGCGCGGCATCGAGCTCGCGATCGAGAAGAACCGCATGCTCGTGGAGCCCGTCGACATTTCCGACTTCTACGCCGTCGAGGTCGACTTCGCCGAAGACCTCGAGCGCGCCAACCTCTTCGTCTGATCAGCCTGGAGCCGTGGGGCGGTCGCGTCGATGGCGCGGCGCCCCGATCCGCTCCCATACGATAGAGCGCGTGAGTAGTTACGCTCAGGTGCGTCCTGAACAGCGCACCCCGTTTGCGCGGTACCGTCATTCCCTCTGGCTGTTGACCCAGCGGGACCTGCGGGTGCGGTACTCCACCTCCGTGCTCGGCTACTTCTGGTCGATCCTCGACCCGCTGGTGATGGCCGGCATCTACTGGTTCGTTTTCACCCAGGTCTTCCAGCGCACCGTCGGCAACGAACCGTACATCGTCTTTTTGCTCGCCGCACTGCTGCCGTGGATGTGGTTCAACGGGGCCGTCTCCGACTGCACCCGGGCATTCCTGCGTGAGGCAAAACTCATCAGGTCCACCCGGATCCCCCGCACCATCTGGGTCAACCGGCTCGTGCTGTCCAAAGGCATCGAGTTCATCGCCGCCATTCCGGTCCTGATCGTCTTTGCGATCTGGTCCGGCGCCGAGGTCAACGTTGATGCGATTTTCTTCCCGCTGGCCATCCTCATCCAAGCCGTGCTCACGGCCGGAGTCGGCCTCATCGTGGCCCCACTGGTCGTGTTCTTCCGCGACCTCGAGCGAGCCGTCAAACTCATCCTGCGCTTTCTGTTCTACGCGTCGCCGATCATCTACGGCACCAGTGACCTGCCGGAGCAGCTGCACTTCTGGGCGGCGTTCAACCCGCTCAGCGGCATCTTCAGCCTCTACAGGGCCGCGTTCTTCCCCGGCGAGCTGGACTGGTTCGTCGTGGCCGTCAGCGCAGCCATGTCGGTGGCATTCCTCGGAATCGGCCTGCTGGTCTTCTCCCGCACCGAGCGTGCCGTGCTGAAGGAGATCTGATGACCGAGACCGTCATCTCCCTGAACGACGTCGGAATCAGGTTCCGCCGGAATCGGCGCAGCCGCCGCAGCTTCAAGGACCTCTTCGCCGGCACCCGCCGCCGCACCAGGTCCGGTGAGTTCTGGGCGCTGCAGAACGTGTCGTTCACCGTTCAACGCGGTGAGGCGATCGGGGTCGTCGGCCGCAACGGCCAGGGCAAGTCCACCCTGCTCAAGCTCGTCACGGGTGTTGTGCTGCCCGACGAGGGCACCGTGAACGTCATCGAGGGTGTCGCCCCGCTGATCGAGATCACCGGCGGCTTCGTCGACGACCTCACCGTGCGCGACAACGTGTACCTCACGGCGGGTCTGCACGGCATGACCCGCAAGCAGATCGATTCCCGCTTCGACGACATCATCGAGTTCGCCGAGATCGCCGACTTCATCGATACCCCGTACAAGCACCTGTCCAGCGGCATGAAGGTGCGTATCGCGTTCGCCGTGATCTCCAGGCTCGAGGAGCCGATCATCCTCGTCGACGAGGTGCTGGCGGTCGGCGACAAGGCGTTCCGCGAGAAGTGCTACCGACGCATCGAAGAGCTGCTGGCCGGCGGACGCACCCTGTTCTTCGTGTCGCACAACGAGCGCGACCTGCGCCGGTTCTGTGCCAGGGGCCTCTACCTCGACAAGGGTGAGCTGGTCCTCGACGCCCCGATCAACGACGTCCTCGACCGGTACAACGCCGAGTACGGCATCAAGAAGGCCTGAGACGTCGCCCGACCGCGATTCGTCACGGCCAACGCGCATCAATCTGGCTGGGAATTACCTCGACGATGCTCAGTTTCGAACCGTAAACTCGTGCTTCTGCACCCGAGGAGGACCGCACCATGGCTAAGAAACCCACACCACTGCTGTCGCCCACCGGCGGGCTGCCGCAGGGCGGCCAGCTGCCATCCGGCGTCGCCACCGGTTTCGACAGGGTCATGGCGATTCATCGCCCCGCTGTGCTCGCCCACATCCGCAGCATTCGCCACCGTCACCCCGATGCCTCGCCGGAACAGCTTGTGCGCATTCTGGAGCGGCGTTATCTCGCCGCTGTCACCAGCGGCGGCGCCGCGGTCGGCGCGACGGCCGTGATCCCCGGCGTCGGCACCGGTATCACGCTCGCTCTGTCCGGCGTCGAGACGGCCGGTTTTCTTGAGGCGACCGCTCTTTTCTCCCAGTCCGTCAGCGAGGTGCACGGGATCACGGTGAGTGATCCTGAGCGCGCGAGGGCGCTCGTGATGACCATGATGCTCGGCCACGAGGGCTCCGACCTGGTGCGTCAGCTGGCCGGTCAGGTCACCGGCGGAGGAGTGGCCCGTACTGCCTACTGGGGAGAGTTGGTAACCACCAGCCTGCCCCGCGCCATCATGGGGCCGCTGACAGACCGCCTCAAGCGCACCTTCATCCGGCAGTTCGCTGCCAAGGGCGGAGCCAGCCTGATCGGCAAGGCCGTGCCGTTCGGCATCGGCGCCGTGATCGGCGGACTGGGCAACCACATTCTCGGCAAGCGGGTCATCGGTTCGTCCAGGCTCGCGTTCGGTCAGGCGCCCGCCGCCTTCCGCCCGGAGCTCGACCCGCGGGCGCACACCATCACGCTGCGCGACGGCGCCGTGATTCCCGGCAACCGGCTCACTCAGCTGGGCCACGGCGCACTCCGGGCACTCCCCCGGCCGCTCCGCCGCCTGCCGACCGGCGGGGACCCGGTCAAGCCGGATGCAGCCGCACCGGCGGAACCCCTCTAAGCAGAGCCCGACCGGCCTGACCCTGCCCGCCTCACCCGATCACTCAGACGTCTTCGGTCTCGCTGACTTCCTCGACGAACTCGGCGAGGCCGTCGTCGTCGCCGGCGTGCACCTGGGCGAACCGGTCCCATTCGGTCATCAGATGTTCGATCGCGGCATGGAACCGCGCCGTCGGCGCACCGGGCGTGGGATCGCCGAAGTACTGCTCGACCCAGACGCGCAGACGTTGGTCGGCGCCGTCGTCGTTCACAAGCTCGTCGAGGGTCTCGACGATACCGGCGGTCTCGCCCGCGTCAAGCCACTCGCAGTCGGACAGGTACCCGCTGGTGTCGATGGCGGCGAGAGGGTTCAGCGGCCGCGTCACCATGAGCGGTTTGCCCGATGCAAGGCGGTCGTAGACCATCGCCGAGATGTCGACGATCGCAACGTCGGCGGCGGAGAGCTGCCAGCCAAGCTCCGCGCCGGTGTCGATGATGTGCTGGGCGCTGGCATCACGGCTGTTCGCCGTGTTGATCATGGCCATGATCTGCTTGTTCGCTAGACCGTATTCGTGGTCGACCACACCTGATCGCGGATGCGGGCGGTACACCAACCGGTGCCGGGGGCTGCGCAACAGGGCAGTGACCAGGGCCACGCCGTGCGTGGCGATGGAGCCGTACGCGGCGGCGGCGCGGTCGCCCTCCCAGGTGGGCGCGTAGAGCACAACGGTGCGCTCGTCGGGCATGAACGGCAACCGGCCCGAGTAGTGGTCGGCCTGGGGCCGACCGATGGTGATGGCCCGCTTGTCGAAGTCGTAGTCCCAGAGCACCTTGCCGAGCCTGGCGACGGCGGCCTGACCGGCCACGAACGAGTAGTCGTAGGCCTTGAACTGGTTCGTGGTCATGTACATCTTGTCGCTCTCACCATGGTTGATGAAAACGTGCCAGCGGCGCCCGTAGCGCATCATCTGGAAGTTGCGGGAGTTCTGATTGACGTACAGGACGATGCGGATGTCCTGCTCGGCGATCACTCGTTCGAGGTCGGACACCTTGCGCACGTAGGCGACCGGGATCGGGCTCTCTTCGATCAGCTTCATCGTGCCGCCGGCGGTGCGGCTCAGGACGACCACGGGCCAGGTCTCGGCCAGCTTCGCGAGTGGCTTGTACCACTGGCGCATCTGGTAAAGGTTCACCGGGCCATCCGCGAAGTACACGGCGATCTTGAAAGTATTGGCGGGCAGCGGGCCGCGTACGGCGAGGCGCTCGGTGAGTAGGCGCTGAGCCTTGCGGGAACCGAGCACATCCTTCACCAGCTTTGCTGCGAGTCGGACGTCTTTGCTGCTTACCACTGCTCCAGCCTACCCACCGGGCCGGGACCTAGGGCCTACCGCCCCCCCCGGAAGGGGCGCACCGGTAGCCAATCGTTAGGCCCCGCTCAGATGACGGGGGGCCGGCCCGCGCGGGTCATCCGCCAGATGGTGCGGGTCGCCAGCGGACGGCGTTCGCCGGGGTCGGTGACCCACCCCTCCCACCAGCCACGGAACCAGGCCTTGAGGGCAGCCGGGTTGCGGGCTCCGCGGAGCACCTGGATCGCCGTCCAGGACCCCACGTAGAGCGGTATCAGCGGCAGTGGCAGGTTGCGCCGGGCGATCCAGACGCGGTTGCGGGCGTTGAGCCGGTAAAAATCGGCGTGCCGGGTGGGCAGGATCACCGGGTGGTTTGCCACCAGGTTGCCCGCGTACCAGGTGCGCAGGCCCTGGTCCCAGACCCGCCAGGCCAGCTCGATGCCCTCGTGGGCGTAGAAGAACGGTTCGGCCCAGCCGCCGGTGGCGTCGAAGACGGGTCTGGGCAGAAGCACAGCACCCTCCCACACCGAGAACACCGCGCTGGAGTGTGCGGCGTCGCCCTTGCGGATGCGTGGAATCCAGCGGCGTGGCGCGGTGAGGCCGGCCGGGTCGACGACCTGAGGCTGCAGCAGACCGATGCTGGGGTCGGCGCGCAGCACCCCTACGGCGTCGATCAGGAACCGGGGATCCGGCAGGCTGGCGTCGTCATCGAGGAAGAAAAGGTAGTCGCCGCCCACGTGCTCCACGCCGCGATTGCGGCCGGCGGGGATGCCCAGGTTCTCGGGCAGGGCGAGCGCGGCGACGACACTGGGCAGGCCTGTGGGCTGCCAGCCGTTGCCCACGCAGATGATGTCCAGCTGCACGTCTTCCTGGGCGAGCAGGCTGCGAATGCCGCGCTCGAGGTCGTCCGGGCGGCGGCCCTGGGTGAGCACGACCACACCGATGGTGACGGGCACGCTGTCGCCTGACTTCAGGACCGCACTCGCTTCGAGGCCATGATCGCCAGGAAGTGGCCGATCAGCGCTAGGAAAGCGAGGGGAACGAGGACGGCGAGGAAGACCCGGTCGGTGATCGGCTGACCGAGGACGAGGCCGATGACGGCGGCGACGAAGATCACCATCGTCATTTCCACCGAGTGGTACAGGCGGTGGAAGGGCAGGAACCGGGCCAGGCGGCGCAGGGTCGCGATCAGGCCGGCCTGCGGCACCTTCTCACCCTTGTTGTCGGCCAGCTTGGGCAGGCCGGCGTTGGCGCGGGCAACGTGCACCATGTCGTTGAGGGCCTTGTTGAGCACGATCAGCAGTGCCAGGGCCAGGCCCAGCGTGGTGAACAGGAAGTCGGCGGGTGCTTCGAACGGGTAGGCGGCGGCGCGGATGCCCAGCGCGATGGGGATCAGGGCCTCGGTCGAGTAGTGCCCGACCTTGTCGAGGAACACCCCGGCCGGTGACGACGTCCTACGCCAACGGGCGACCTCGCCGTCGCAGCAGTCGACGAGCATCTGCAGCTGGCCGAGCACCAGGGCCAGCAGGGCACCCCAGATGCCGGGAATGAGCAGCGCCGCGGCCGTGGACCAGCCGACGAGGATCATCAGGCCGGTGACGCCGTTGGCCGAGATGCGCGTCTTCAGCAGCAGCCAGGTGAGGTACGGCGACAGGTCACGCAGGTACAGCGACGCCGTCCAGTGCTCGGCGTTGGCGCGCATCCGCACCTCGGGAGGTTGCGCGACGGCACGAAGCTCGGCGATCGAAGAGGGCCGAGCCGTGTTGGGCGAACCAGACGTCATTGATGTCTTCCCGTGTGTGCCGAGATGTTGGTGGTGAGCTTGAGGTAACCGAGCAGGAATCCGATACCCCAGCAGAAGTGAATGCACGGCAAGACTACGAGAAACCAGAGCGCGACACGAACGCCGTCGGACCGGGTCGACGCAACAGTGGCCGCCACGACGATGAGCAGGTAGGCCAGCGGGGCCAGGAAACCCAGCAGCAGCCAGCCCGGTCCGCCCAGCAGGACCTGCACCAGGCCGGCGAGGCCGAGCAGGATGCCGATGGTGACGCCGAGTACCATCACGGGCGGGGCGAAGTAGCGCAGGCCGTTGGATTCGGGGAACCGGCGGGCCAGTTCGCCGCGCCACAGTCCGGTGGAGACCATCTGGCGGGCCAGGCGGGACAGGCTGGGCCGCGGCCGGTAGATGACCTTCAGCGCCGGGGTGAACCAGACCGAGCCGCCGTGCTCGCGCAGGCGGCGGTTGAGTTCCCAGTCCTGGCCGCGCTTGATGCCCTCGTCGAACATGCCCACCCGCAGCAGGCTGTCACGGCGGAAGCAGCCGAGGTACACGGTCTCGGCTTCGCCCTCGGGGCCGCCGACGTGCAACGGAGTGCCGCCCAGGCCGATGCGGGTGCCGTAGGCGCGGGCGACGGCTTGCTGGAACGGGGCGGTGCCCTGGGCATCCATGATGCCGCCGACGTTGTCGGCGCCGGTGCGTTGAAGCGTCTCGACGGCGATGCGGGCGTAGTCGCGCGGAAGCACCGAGTGGGCGTCGACGCGGATCACAACAGGAAAGGTGGAGGCGCGAATGGCGATATTGAGGCCGGCCGGCGTCGACCCGACTTCATTGGCGACGACGCGGATGCGCGGATCCACCGCGGCCATCTCTTCGACGAGTTCGGTGGTGCCGTCGATGCTCGGCCCCAGGGCCAGGGTGACCTCGAACGGGCCGTCGTAGTCCTGCTCGAGCAGGCTCTGGACCGCCGCTCGTACATGGCTGGCCTCGTTGAGCACGGGCATGATGTACGAGACGCCGATCAGCACTGTGTCTGCGATCTCGTGCACTGGGCTGGCCATCTTTCCACTCATTCGGGCAATCGCCTGAGCCTAGCAGCCGAGTCTTTTCACTCGGTCCGCGTTACCTGTGGCACGCCTCCGAGCTGGCGGCCGCGGCCCCGGACACAACTGCGCCGCCGGTGCAGGACCGGCGGCGCAGGAGGAAGGAAGGAGCTGATCCGGGCTAGCTGGTGAGCTCGCCGACGGTGACCGACACCGTCACCGATTCGCCTTCACGCACGTAGGTGAGGTCGGCGGTGGCACCGGCTGCGAGGGTACGCACCTGGGCGGTGAGGTCGGTCGCGTCGGTGATGGGAACACCGTTGAAATTGGTGACGACGTCACCAGCCTTCAGGCCGGCCTTCTGGGCGGCTCCGCCGGACGACACCTCGCTGATGAGGGCGCCGACGGTGTCGCTGTCGGTGCTGGTGGCGCCGGTGACGCTGGCGCCGAGCAGGCCGTGCGTGGCAGATCCGGTGTCGATGATCTCATCCGACACCCGCTTGGCCAGGTTGGCCGGGATCGAGAAGCCGACACCGATGCTCCCGGCGGTGGTGGCGGTCGAGCTGCCACCGGCGTTGGCGATGGCGACGTTGATGCCGATCAGTTCGCCCTTGCTGTTGAGCAGGGCTCCGCCGGAGTTGCCGGGGTTGATCGCGGCATCCGTCTGGATCACCGCGAGCGAGATGCTACTCTGGGCGGCCTGGGTGTCCGGGGTGTCGGGGGTCGAACCGTCCCGGTTGGGCAGGTCGTAGTTGAAGAAGTTGCCGTCACCCTCGTCTGGCGTGGTCTCGTCGGGCGTGGTGGGTGCGGCGGAGGACGCGACGGTGATGCTGCGGTTCAGGGCGCTCACGATGCCGTTGGTGACGGTGCCGGACAGGCCGAGTGGCGCGCCGATTGCGATGGCGGTGTCGCCGACGTTGAGATCGCTCGAGTCCGCCCAGGTGATGGGCGTGAGGTCTGACGCGTCGGTGAGCTTGATCACGGCGAGGTCGGAAACCGGGTCGGTGCCGATCAGGGTGGCCGCGTACAGCTTGCCGTCGCTGGCCTTCACCTGGATGGTCGCGTCTGCGGCGGCGCCGTCGAGGGTGACGACGTGGGTGTTGGTCAGGACGTAACCGTCTTCGCTGAGGATGACGCCGGAGCCGGAGCCGCCGGAGTCACCCGCGGCGACCTCGATGGTGACGACACTGGGCGACGCCTTGGCGGCGACGGCGGTGATCTCGTTCACGCTGTCGGTGTTGTTGACGACCACCGTGCTCGGGCCCTGGGCCTCGCTGGCCGGGGTGCCGTTGCTCTGGCTCGAGTAGACGACAGCGGAAACACCGGCTGCGGAGACCCCGCCGACCAGGGCGGCGATGGCGAGCGCGGCGACGAAGGCCACGTTGCCTTTGCGGCGGTTGGGGTCCTTGGGCGCCTTCGGTGCACCCGACGGTTGCGCGGGGTAGCCGTTCGCGTTGGCGTAGGCCTGCTGCTGCGCCGGGGTGGGGGCGTAAATCGGGGTGGACCCGTCCGGGCCCGGAATCGGGCGGCCGAAGGCATCCGTGGGATAGGCGGGGGGCGCCTGGGTGTACGGGTGCGTCGGCTGAGCTGCCTGAGCGTGCTGAGCTGCGGCCTGGTGCGCTGCTGCCTGCTGCGCGGCGGCCTGGTGCTCAGCTGCCGTGGGCGCCGGGGCAGCGACCGTGGCGTCTTCCGAACCGAGCACCTCGGTGGGCTGGTTGTCGGCGGCGCGTGGAACTGCGGGCTGTGCTGCGGTGGGCTGTGCTGCGGTGGGCTGTGCTGCGGTGGGCTGTGCTGCGGTGGGTTGTGCTGCGGCTTCACCCGACGAGTTGACCTCGAACGGTGCGTTGTCCTGAGGCTGGTCGGGGGTGGTGCCCGGGTCCTGAGTGTTGTCGGTCATGGTGTGCTCCTTCCAAGCGAAGCTAGCTTCTCGCCTAAAGCTGAACGTTTGATATGCGCAGACTGGGAGCAATCAATGATGAAGCCGTGACCTTGCCCGGCTCGCGGAACGACGTGGTCCTGCAGCGGCCCGATGACTCTCAGCAGCCGGGGCCGCCGGGGTTGCCGAGGCAGGACTCGGCCACAAGAACCGTGCCGGCGCGGTCGGCGATCGCGGTGATCGGGCGGGTGGGCACCAGCACCAGACCCTGCACGTCGCGCCATTCGGCACCGGCAAAGCGATACTCGGCCGAATATGACACGACCAGCCCGATCGACAGCGTGCCGGTGCTCTCGAACACGTGACTAGTTGAGGTTTCTGAGAACTCGGGAAGGTTCAGGGCCGCCCAGGTCGCCCCGCCCGAAGCCGACGTTCGCGACGTTCCGTCGCCGTATTCCCACCGGAATCCCACCGGGGTGAACCGCACCTCGGCTGAGGCGCCGAGGAGGGTCCCTGACCGGACATGGGCCGACGCCGTGGCGAAGAAATTGGCCGGGACTCCGACGACGAGCCAACCGTTGGGTTCCATCCCCTGAGTGGGCGCGTCGGCCGGGATACTGACCAGGTCACTGACACGCACGACCAGATCCGGATCGCACGGCGTCTGAGGCTGGCACACCGGCACCGCGGGGTCGGCCGGCGCCACTATCGGTTGGCGCCTCGGACCAGTCCCCAGTCCGCCGGATGCGTCGCCCCGGTCGACGGGGACTCCCCCGGGAACCAGGCTGACGCCGTCAGGGAGCCCATCCCACTCGCCGTCTCCCGAGCCGCCACCGCCGTCGCCGTCGCCGTCGCGGCCGTTGCCGGAACCAGACCCCTGACGTCCAGGCGTGTTGACCTCCCGGTCTGCGCTGAGGTCGACCCCGCCGTCGCCGACCGAGGCGCCCGCCTGTGGGCAAGAACCTGCCTTTTGCTGAATACGGTCGCATCCCGAGTCCGCGACTGCACTCAATGGCGCCAGGACCCCCGCGAGGGAGGCTGTGAGTACAACGGTGATGGCTACCAGACCTCGCCCCGCTAGCAAAAACTCTTCCCCTGCCAAACGTCGCGAGAATCCACGATGAGGGCTTCATCACTATTCAGGACGAAGCCAACCTCGAATGGTGTCACGCTGTCGCGAATCTCCGAAACGAGTGAGGAGCCATTCTCGTCAAGCACGTCGACTTCCGATACGTCGTCGCAGATGTAGAGCGAGATGGCGATCTCATCCAGACTTGCGTAGCTCAGCTCCTGGGTGCCGGCAACGAGAAATGTTGTCGAACCAACGCTTCGTGCCCCCGCTTCCCTGAAGCCATCGGACTGGTGCACCGCCGTGGGGAGGAGGCTGGCTGACACAAATGGAGCGATGCGCTCTGGATCGATTCCGCCTTCACTATCGATCTGGTCGGACATATTTTGATAGTTCGCGTAGGCCTCGGTGGCCGCGGCGAGCGCCTCCTCGTCGGAAGCGAAGATGGGGGTGATCGTGGGCGTGGGCGACGGAGGCGCGGGCTTCGGCGCCGCCGTACAGCCCGCCGCACCCAACAGCAGACCACCCACACAGGCAGCACTAGCCATCCGTCCGACACCTCGTCGCCCACCACCCACGATCACCATCCCGCCACCGTATGACAGCAGCCCTCCCCCGCGTGCAAGTTATCCACAACCCCGAACCCTGCCGTGGACCTGCATAACTCCGGCAACCCGTCGCTGGTCGCGCATCCGCACCGGTGTTCGCGGGGTGCGGTCTGACACGGAATCAGGAAGAGGAGGAGTTGCGCACACCCGCGGGGAATCTGGCTAGACGGGCGGGTGCGTGAGTTGGGCCGGCGGGATGTCGTAAATTTGGGGTATGCAGCAGGTCACCACATGACGATCGGCGGCGCCTGGCGTCGCACCGCCAGAGGCGCCGGGCTCCTCGCCGCCGACGGCACCGTCTCGGCCAGTATTTTCGCGGAAATGAGCGCGCTCGCCATGCGCACCGGCGCCATCAACCTGGGTCAGGGTTTTCCCGACGAGGACGGTCCTGCCGTCGTGCTCGAAGCCGCTCGTCAGGCCATCCGCGACGGCGTCAACCAGTACCCGCCCGGGCGGGGAGCACCGGTGCTGCTCGAGGCGATTGCGCGCCACCAGCAGCGCTTCTACGGGTTGACCGTCGACCCCGGCACCGAGGTTCTCGTCACCGCCGGCGCCACCGAGGCGCTCTCCGCCACCCTGCTGGCGCTGCTCGAACCGGGCGACGAAGTGGTGACCTTCGAGCCGTTCTACGACGCTTACGGCGGCCTGATCGCCCTGGCCGGCGGCGTGCATCAAACGGTGCGGCTGCACTCCCCCGATTTTCAGCCCGACCTGGATGAGCTGGCGGCTGTCGTGACCGACCGCACCCGGATCATCCTGATCAACAACCCGCACAACCCCACCGGCACGGTCTTCACCCGCGAGACCCTCGAACTGATCGTGGCGCTCGCGCATAAGCACGACGCCCTCATCGTGACCGACGAGGTCTACGAGCACCTCACCTTCGGCGTCGCCCACCTGCCGGTCGCGACCCTGCCCGGTGCCCGTGAGCGCACCGTCACGATCTCATCCGCCGGCAAGACCTTCAGCACGACGGGTTGGAAGATCGGCTGGTTGAGCGCCCCGGCGGCCATCGTCACGGCGATCCTCGCCGTCAAGCAGTTCCTCACCTATGTCAACGGCGCCCCGTTCCAGCCGGCCACGGCGATCGGACTCGATCTGCCCGACGCCTACTACTCCGGCATCGCCTCCGACCTGCAGGCCAAGCGCGATGTGCTGGCCGGCGGGCTCGGCGCGGCTGGGTTCACCCTCGCGGTGCCGCAGGGTTCGTATTTCATCGTGGCGGATGCCGCGCCCCTCGGCCATCCCGACGCCGTCGAGTTCTGCCGCGCGCTGCCCGATCTGGCCGGGGTGGTCGGGATCCCGATCTCGGCGTTCTGCCTGCCCGAGCACAAGGCGCAGTACGCGTCGCTCGTCCGGTTCGCGTTCTGCAAGCGCGTCGACGTGCTCGAGGACGCCGCCGCGCGTCTCGCCCACCTGTAGTCACCTCTCGGCGCACAAAACGGCCCCCTGCAGCAGGGGGCCGTTCGGTCTCAGCGCGCGGGCGCGCCGCGGGAGAGGCTAGCTCGCGTAGGCCGGGTAATCGGTGTACCCGACGGCATCCGGGCCGTAGAACGTGGCCGGGTTGGGCTCGTTGACCGGCAGGTTCTCCAGCCAGCGGCGCACGAGGTCGGGGTTGGCGATCACGGCACGACCGACGACGACACCGTCGCCGAGACCGTCGTCGAGCAGGGCGATGGCCTCCTCGCGGGTGGTCACGGCGCTGAAACCGGTGTTGACCAGCAGCGGGCCGCCGAACCGGCTGCGCAGCGTGCGCACCAGCTCGCCCGCGG
Source organism: Cryobacterium sp. TMT4-31 (assembly GCF_004403385.1). Lineage (NCBI taxonomy): Bacteria > Bacillati > Actinomycetota > Actinomycetes > Micrococcales > Microbacteriaceae > Cryobacterium > Cryobacterium sp. TMT4-31. Next base: position 42,427 of record NZ_SOGI01000074.1, on the reverse strand, counting down.
GGTCGCGGTTCAGAACGCTGAGGTAGGCCAGTCCCAGCGGCGCCAGGCCGTCGACCAGCGCACCGTAGGTGGCCAGGACGTCGGCGTCGTCGGTCTCGACGGCATCCTGGATGTTGTGCTGGGGCGAAATGCGGATGCCCACCCTGTCGGCGCCGATCGCCGCGGCGACGGCCGTCACGACCTCGATCACGAACCGGGCCCGGTTCTCGGCGGAGCCGCCATAGATGTCATCGCGCTGATTGGAGGCCGGCGAGAGGAATTCGTGCAGCAGGTACCCGTTGGCGGAGTGGATTTCGACTCCGTCGAGGCCGGCCGCGACAGCGTTGCGGGACGCCTGCACGAAGCAGTCGATGATGCCGGGCAGGTCCTCGCCGGTCAGTGCGCGCGGCACCGGGTAGGGCAGCTTGCCCTTGTAGGTGTGGCTCTCGCCCTGGATGGCGATGGCGCTGGGGGCGACGATCTGGAGCCCTCCGGTGATCTCGGGATGGGAAACCCGACCGGCGTGCATGACCTGGGCCACGATGCGGCCACCGGAGGCGTGCACGGCGTCGGCGACCTTGGCCCAGCCGGCGATCTGTTCCGTGGTGACCAGGCCCGGCTGGCCTGGGAAGCCCTGGCCGGCCTTATCGGGGTAGACACCCTCGGACACGATCAAGCCGAGGGTGGCCCGCTGGCGATAGTGCTCGATGTTGAGCGCACCCGGGATGCCGTCAACCCCTGACCGCATCCGGGTCAACGGTGCCATGACCATTCGGTTGGGCAGTTCGAGGGCGCCGAGGTTCAGCGGGGTGAAAAGACTCACGTGGTGCTCCTTATATCTGTGGGATGGGGACGCAGTGGATGCGGCTGTGCCGCCGTTGTCGAACACGCGTCCCGTTCAGCAAACTCTGCGACCGGGCAGGGTATTCCGGCCGCGGCAAATGATCAGCCGGAACTCAGGCTTGGCCGGCCGCCAATCCGGGTCGCCGGCCGTACCGAACCCCTGTTATGAGCACCGCCACCGCCGTCCCGGCAGGTTTCGACACCGACCTGGGCTACTGCCCGTTTGCGCTGTCACACGACTCCGGCCGGCTGGGCCTGAGCACGAGCCTGATCGACACACCCCTCGGTCCGGTCGCGGTGCGGCATGGTCGGCGAACAGCGACGGGCTCCACCGGCACCGCGACGATCCTGCTGCACGGTGCGGCCGGATCGTGGACCACCTGGACGCCGCTGATCCGCGCTGCGGACCGGTTGCCCGCGCCCCCGCTCGAGAACCTGATCATCCCGGACCTGCCCGGCTGGGGCGACACTCCCCTGGCAATCGACGAAGACGCTGAGACCATTGAGTCCCTCGCCGCGGTCGTAGCCGAGATCGCGCGCGCCCTGGGGTATCGGCGTTGGCGGGTAATCGGGCACTCGCTGGGCGGGTTCGTCGCCCTCGAGCTCGCGGCGAGCAGACCCGGGCAGACGACCTTTGTCGGGCTGGTGTCCGCGACGACGTTCGGTGTCATCGACAGCGTGCGGCATCCGTTGTCCCGGTTCGCCGTGCTGCCCGGCTTCACGGCCCTGCTCGGCGTGATGAGGGTTCTCTCGGCGTGCGGCGCGGCCGGCCGCGGTCTGGCAGCCGGGCTGAATCGGCTGGGCTTGCTGCGCCCCGCGGTGGCTCCGTTGTTCAGCAACGTCCGCCGGGTCGACCGGAGCGTGCTGTCCGCTTTGGCCGCCGAGACGCGGCCACGCTCGTTCACCCTGGCCGCCGGCCGGGCCGGTCGTTACAACGCCGAGGCGTCCTGGGCCCGCATCGAGTGCCCGGTGCGGTCGGTGCACGGCGACCGTGATGTCTTCGTCGGAGACGACGACGACCGGCGCCTGGCCCGAGTGATCGCCGACCTCGAGGTCACGGTACTCACCGGCACCGGCCACTTCGGCCACGTCGAACGTCCGGTCGACACGCTCACGGCTCTGCATTCGCCCGAATTCCTTGCGCTTTGCCGGGCAGCAGAGGAGAGTTGAGGGATCCTCCGGTTCTTCTGTCAGTGCCCCATCATCGCTTTCACCCGTTCCCGGCACCGAGCGTGGCCAATCTGGAAGTGAACGCGAAAACTCATGGGCACCCTGTCCTACGACCGGGTCGTCGTTGAATTCGACGACAGGATCCTGACACATCTGCAAGTCGTGATCGTGCAGAAACTCCGCCGCGGCGAGAGCTTCCTTTTCTCCTGGCGCAACGCCATCGAGGTCGGCGACGGACGCAGTTCGGCATGGATGAATCCGGCGATACCGCTGTACTTCAAGTTCACCGGCGGCCACACCCCGACTCTCAACCCGGAGTGGATCGCACAGTTGACGCGCTCGGCCAACAGCTCGCAAGGGCTGATCGCCACCAGCGAAGAACGCGCCATCGATTCCAATCACGCGGGTGGGATGGATGTGTCGTTCGCGGTGAAGTCGGCCTCCGCGTTGCCGAAGTCGTCGGTGGCCGCGCCGGAATGAGCGCTTAGAGCGGCACCGTGCCGAAACGGCGCAGGGCAACGGCGGGGTTGACCCGTCGCACCTCGGCAAGCCGGGCAGGGGAGATCCAGCCGACGGCCACATCCGTCGTTTCCCCGATCGTGACCAGCTCAACACCCATCGGGTCGACCACCATGCTCGCGCCGACGCCGCTTGGCGGCGCATGGTCGGCCGCCGCGAGATAGACGGTGTTCTCGAGTGCGCGCGCCGTGACCAGAGTGCGCCAGTGCTGCTCCTTGAGCGGTCCGCGCACCCACTCCGCGGGGACGAGCACAAGGTCGGCGCCGGCATCGACAAGACGGCGGGTGACCTCGGGGAATCTGATGTCGTAACAGGTCTGCAGGCCCACCGTGAGACCGGCAACGACGAAGGTCTCCGGCGCTTCGATGACACCGGCAAGCACCCTGTCGGATTCCCGTGACCCGAACGCGTCGTAGAGGTGCAGCTTGCGGTACCGCGCCACGACCAGCCCGGCGGGGTCGACGGCGACGAGAGTGTTCTGCACCCGGTGGGGGTCGTCGGTGCGCTCGAGCATGCCGGCCACGATGTGCACGCCCAGATCGGCGGCCAGGTGACCTAGCGCGGTCACAAACGGTCCGTCGAGCGCTTCGGCGGCGGCAACGGATGCGTCACCCAACCGACTCTCGAAAAACGACGAATACTCGGGGAACACCACGATGCCCGCCCCGCGCGCCACGGCGGTACCGGCCAGCGAGCGCATCGCGGCCAGATTCGCCGCCTGATCAGCGCCGGGCGCGAACTGCGCCACGGCCACCCCGAGTTCGTCGCTCGCGCGCGCATCCACCATGTCGTCAGCCTAGCGGCGGCTTCCCAGCTTGCCGTCGGCAGGTCGCGAGCGAAGCGTCACGCAACGTGCCAGCATGAGACCCTGGTGCGAGCGAAGGGTGACGGATGAAGATCTTGGTCGTGGAGGACGATGACCAGATGGGTGCCCTCATCGAACGCGGACTGCAGGCCGAGGGGTACGAGACGGTGCGGGTCTCCACCGGGGTCGACGCACTCATCGCCCTCAATGGGGACGGCTTCGGCCTGGCCGCCATCGATGTGATGCTGCCCCAGATGTCGGGTTTTGAGATCTGCCGCCGCATCCGCGAGTCGGGCAACACCATGCCCGTGCTACTGCTGACCGCACGCGACACCGTCGACGACAGGGTTTTCGGCCTGGACAGCGGAGCCGACGATTACCTCACCAAGCCGTTTGCGTTCGCCGAGCTCTCCGCCAGGGTGCGTGCCCTGCTGCGCCGCCGGTCGATGGGCGCCCCGACCACGGTGGAGATCGGCAACATAGTGCTGGACTCCCGCGACCTGCGGGTGACCGTGGCCGGGCGTGCGGTGTCGATGAGCCCCAAAGAGGTGGCGTTGCTTCGACTGCTCTGCAGCAGGGCCGGCACTACGGTCGACCGCACCACCATTCTCGAAGAGATCTGGAACGGCACGAACCACATCGACCCCAACATCGTCGACCAGTACATCAGCTATCTGCGCCGCAAGATCGATACCGATGCCGCGGGCGTGCGCATCGTCACCGTGCGAGGCACCGGTTACGCCGTGGAGCTCGCCGGATGAGGCGGCCCTCCCGGTGAGTGGCCCCCGGGGCATCTGGTTGCCCGCGCTGTCGATCCGCGCGCGGATCACCTTGGGAAGCCTCCTCGTCGCGACCCTGTTGTTCAGCACCGCCGCATTCTTCGTCCGCCTCGAGGTGCAATCGATTCTCACCGATTCGAACGAGACCATGCTGCGCAACGACGCCGAGTCCCTGCTGGGTCAGCTCGCGACGAACCCCGCCGAGGCCATCCAGAGCCCGAGCGAGGGCCAGCTGCTGGCCATCGTCGACCCGACCGGGACGGTACGGAAGTCGTCGCTGCCGCGCAGCCTGGACCGGCAGCTCGACGCCCTGATCGAATTGGGCGCCGAACCGCAGACCGTGACCACCCCCGCCGCCACCTACCTGGTCTCGGCGACGCCGGTGAGCTCGGATTCGGGCGACTGGCTCGTCATAGCCGCCCGCAGCCAGCAGGCCCCCACCCTGCTGCTCGATGAGCTCACCGGGGTGCTCGTGCTGGGCACGGTGATCCTCACCGCCGGGTTCGGACTGGCCTCCTGGCTGCTCACCGGCGCGGCGCTTCGCCCGGTGACCCGCCTGCGTGAGGAAGCCGAGAGTCTGAGCACGACGGGCTCCTCGGCGCAGCTGCGGGTTCCAGCCGGCAAGGACGAGGTGAGCGAGCTCGCCCGAACCCTCAACGACTTCATCAAGCGGCTCCGGCGCGGCGTGGACCGCGAAAAACAGATCGTGTCGGATGCGAGTCACGAACTGCGCACCCCGCTCGCGGTACTTCAGGCGCAGCTCGAGCTGGCCCACCTCGACTCCGGCGATGCCCCTGCTCTCGAGCGCGACATCCGAGACGCATCGGCAACAGCCGGACGCCTGAGCCGGCTGGCAACCAATCTGCTCGAGCTGAGCAAGCTGGAGAGTGTGCAGTCGCCGCCCGAGACGGACTGGACCGGTCTGGTCGACGAGATCACGGCGTCGGTCGACCGGGCGCGGGTGGTGCGGGACGGCCACGAACTCGAGGTCGTCTACCGCATCGACGATGACGACCCGGAGGGTCGCTACGGCGTCTCGGCCACGAATATGGGCCAGCTCCTCGACAACCTCATCTCGAACGCCGTCACGGCGATGGCGGGCCACGGCGGCGTCACCGTGTCACTCTCCCGCTCAGGCTCCGGCGCGCTGATCACCGTGATCGACACCGGCCCCGGCCTGCCGGAGGATTTCATTCCGCTGGCGTTCGACAGATTCTCCAGGCCGGACAACGCCCGGTCAAGCAGCTCCGGCGGATCGGGCCTGGGTCTGGCCATTGTGCACGCCATCGTCGAGCGCGCCAACGGCACGGTCCTGCTGCGCAACACCGGCAGCGGACTCGCAGTCGAGATCCGGCTGCCGCGGCACGTTCCCTAGCGGCACTTTGGGAACCTTCCAGGTCACCGAGGCCCCGCGTCGGTAAACGTTGGAGGGTTCTAGGGTCTGGAGGTGACGACTGTTCTCGCCTCTCCGCTCGTCGAGGCCCCGGAGCCGACGAGACACGGTCGGCGCGGCTTCGCCGCTACCGCGGCCCTGCTCGGCCTGGTCGGCTTCCTGGTGTCGGTGGCCGGGTCCTGGCAGCCGTCCTACTGGGGTGACGAGGCAGCCAGCGTGCTCTCCGCCGAGCGGTCGCTTCAGTCGCTGTTTCGGATGCTCGGCACGGTCGATGCCGTGCACGGTGTCTACTATCTGCTTCTGCACGGCTGGATCGACGTGTTCGGGGCGTCGGAGTTCGCTACCCGACTACTCAGCGCCCTGTCCATCGGCGCCGCGACGGCCGGCACCGCCGTCTTGGCCCGGATGCTCGTCAACCCGCGCGTCGCCCTGTTCGCCGCCCTCGTCTTCGCTGTGCTCCCCCGAGTGACGTATATGGGCGCTGAGGCCCGGTCCACGGCCCTGGCCACCATGATCGCGGTGTGGTGCACAGTGCTCCTCGTGCACATCGTGCGGTCCAGGCCCACCACCGCCACACTGACCCTGACGCTCTGGGCCGGCTACGCGGTGCTGCTCGCCGCGGGCATCGCCGTGTTCGTTTACATCGCGCTGCTGGTGCCGGTGCACGGGCTCGTGGTGACTCTGCTGACCCGGCACAGCCCACGCGTCACCGTGCTGACGTGGGCCGGCGGGGTGGGCGCCGCGCTGGCGGTGGCCTCACCGATCATCATCCTGGCCCACACCCAGCGTGACCAGATCGCCTTCCTGGCCCGACGCGCACAGGCCAGCCCGCTCGACGCCGCCGTCCAGCAGTGGTTCGACACTCCGGCCCTGGCCGCCCTCGCCTGGCTGTTGATCGCGGTCGGCTGCCTGACCGCGTTCGTCCCCCGGTTCCAGGGCGTCGGCGTGAACGCCGGGCCCGGGCGGGTGCCGCGGGCCGAACTGGTCGTCCTGCTGGCCTGGCTGGTCGTGCCGAGTACCACCCTGCTGATCGGCACCCACCTGATCACGCCGATGTACGCCTATCGCTACCTTTCGATCTGCGCGCCGGCGGCCGCCATCCTGATGGCCGTGGGCATCGTGGGGCTTCGGCCGTTCTGGGCTCGGGCGATTGCCCTGCTGCTCGTGGTGACCCTCGCGGCGCCCGGCTATCTCGCGCAACGCTCGGACTTCGCGAAGGACCACGGCAGCGACTGGCGCCAGACGGCCGACATCCTGCGCGCAGAGGCCCGACCACGCGATGCCGTCGTCTTTGACGAGAGCACCAGGCCATCGCGGCGCCCGCGCCTGGCCGGGCACCTCTATCCGGCGGCGTTCGTCGGGCTGAACGACATCACCCGCGACGAGTCGTTCGAGAACACCGACGGGCTGTGGGACCGCACACTCCCGCTCGAGGTGGCCGCCTTCCGGCTGGCTGCAACCGACAGAGTCTGGCTCCTGCAGAATGTCGGGAGCCGGGGAACGGCGACCGGAACCGACCTTGCCGTGCTCCGCGAGGCGGGTTTCTCCATCGTGTCGTCCCGCACGATCAACCGCACCATCCTCATCGAAATGACGAGGTTGACGATGCCGTGAGCCCGGGGTGTGACTTCTGGTCACGATGACTATATGATGGACCTCACGTTAGAGTCATATTGACCTTTACTCGAGGGATGCCCGATGACCGATCTACACCCGCCTGTGCTTGCGGTTTCGACGGTCATTTTCGCGCTCCGGCCCGACGTCGAGTCCGGCTTCATGACGCTCTGGCTTCCCCTGGTCCGTCGCACCAGGGACCCGTACCTGGGCCTGTGGGCGCTGCCGGGTGGCTGGCTGCCGCCCGAGGAGGAGCTCTCCACCGCCGCGGCCAGCACCCTGCGGGAAACCACCGGACTCTCCCCCAAGTACCTCGAGCAGCTGTACACCTTCGGCGATCTCAGCCGTTCCCCGGGCAGCCGCGTCGTCTCGATCGTGTACTGGGCTCTGGTGCAGTCCACCGAGGCCGACCTCGCCGCCGTCGATGAGAACGTGCAGTGGTTCCCGGCCGACCGGCTGCCCGAGCTCGCGTTCGACCACAACCACATCGTCGAGTACGCGCTATGGCGTCTGCGCACCAAGGTGGAATACTCCCGCATCGCGCACGCCTTCCTCGGCGAGACATTCACCCTGGCCCAGCTGCGCGACGTACACGAGGCGGTCCTGCGCCGGGCACTCGACCCGGCGAACTTCCGCCGCATGATCGAGTCGACGGGGACCGTCGTCGACACCGGGCTCCGCCTGGCCGGGGTACCGCACCGGCCGCCGCGGCTCTACCGCTACAACGACTCCCACTCCATCGCCGAGGGGCCCCTGGGCTCCACGGTCGGCTGGCCCGAAACTCCCCTCCAAACCACCCCGCACCCCCCGAGGAGCACGACATGACCATCGCATCGGTCGACCGCACCATCCGTCTGATCAGCACGGGCAAGAGCACGGGCAGCACCTGCACCCCCGACCTCGCCGTCGACCCGTGGTACTTCGACGACAAGGCCCCCGGCTACGGGCCCGGCTCCTCGATGGGCGACGTCATCCCCACCGGATCCCCCCGCCAGGGCGAGCTGCCCGCGCGCTACCGCACGGCATCCAACGGCGAACTGGGCGACTGGATCCGCGCCGCCAAGGCCACCCTGGGTGACCGTGTTGTGGTGCTCGGCCACTTCTACCAGCGCGAAGAGGTGCTGCAGCACGCCGACTTCATCGGCGACTCCTTCCAGCTCGCCGTGGCCACCCAGAGCCGGCCGGATGCCGAAGCCATCGTCTTCTGCGGCGTGCACTTCATGGCCGAGACCGCCGACCTGCTCTCCCGCCCCGAGCAGGCCGTGATCCTGCCCAACCTCGCCGCCGGCTGCTCGATGGCCGACATGGCCGACATCGACTCCGTCACCGAGTGCTGGGAACAGCTCGAAGAGCTCTACGGCACCGAACCGGATGCCGACGGGCGCGTCCCGGTGATCCCGGTCACCTACATGAACTCCTCCGCGGCGCTCAAGGGCTTCTGCGGCGAGCACGGCGGTATTGTCTGCACCTCCTCGAACGCCGAGACCGTGCTGAAGTGGGCCTTCGAGCGCGGCCAGCGGGTGCTGTTCTTCCCCGACCAGCACCTGGGCCGCAATACCGCCAAGGCCATGGGCGTTCCCCTCGAGCGGATGCCGATGTGGAACCCGCGCAAGGCCCTCGGCGGCAACACCGAGGCCGAACTCGAGAACTCGCAGGTGATCCTCTGGCACGGCTTCTGCAGCGTGCACCGCCGCTTCACCGTCGAGCAGATCGAGACTGCCCGCGTTGAGCACCCGGGCGTGCGCGTGATCGTGCACCCCGAGTGCCCGATGGCGGTCGTGGATGCGGCAGATGAATACGGTTCCACCGACTACATCGCCAAGGCCATCGCGGCCGCACCGGCCGGGTCGACGTTCGCGATCGGCACCGAGATCAACCTCGTGCAGCGCCTCGCCGCCCAGTACCCGCAGCACACCATCTTCTGCCTCGACCCTGTCGTCTGCCCGTGCTCCACCATGTACCGCATCCACTCCGGCTACCTGGCCTGGGTACTCGAGGCTCTCGTGGGCGGCGACGGCGTGCCGGCGGAGGTGCTCAACCGCATCACGGTCGCCGACGACGTCGCCGGGCACGCCAGGGTGGCGCTCGAACGGATGCTCGCCGCCAAGCCGCCCGCCGCCGGTCCCGTCGCCCCCGTCGTGACCGGAGCCTGACCATGACGCGCGTGCTGGTCGTCGGCAGCGGCCTCGCCGGGCTGATCGCCGCGGTGCGGGCAACCGATGCCGGCCACCGGGTGACCCTGGTGACCAAGGCCGCCCTTTCCGACAGCAACACCCGCTACGCCCAGGGCGGCATCGCCGCGGCGTTGTTCCCCGACGACTCCACCGACGCGCACATCCTCGACACCCTGCGCGCCGGCGCCGGACTCTGCGACCCCGCTGCCGTGCGGGTGCTCTGCGAGGAAGGCCCGGCCCGGGTGCGCGACCTGATCCGGTTCGGCGTCGATTTCGACCGCGACGAATCGGGCATCACCCGTGGGCTCGAGGCCGCGCACTCCAGGTCCAGGGTGTTGCACGCCGGCGGCGACGCCACCGGCGCCGCCATCGAGACCGCCCTGGTGGCCACGGTGCAGGAGCGGGCCAAGCGCGCCCACGCCCTCGGCGGCGACCAGATCACCATCCACGAACACACCATGCTCGTCGACCTGATCGTGACCGACGGCCCCGGCACGGTCCGGGTGACCGGCGCGATGCTGCTCGGGCCGGACGGCACCCAGCACGCGGTCGCCGCCGACGCCGTGATCCTCGCCACCGGAGGTGCGGGAGCGTTGTACCGGCACACGACCAACCCGGCCATCGCCACCGGCGACGGTGTCGCCGCCGCCTGGCGGGCCGGCGCTGCCGTCGCCGACGTCGAGTTCTACCAGTTCCACCCGACCGCGCTCGCGGTGCCCGGCACCCCGCTGGTGTCGGAGGCCGTTCGCGGCGAGGGCGCCGTGCTGCTCACCAGCACCGGTGAACGGTTCATGCCGGCCATCCACCCGGATGCCGAGCTCGCGCCCCGCGACATCGTGGCGCGCAGCATCGCCGCCCAGATGAAAAAGCAGGGCGGCGCCCCGGTGCTGCTGGACGCCACCGGGCTCGGCCGTGACCTGCTCGAGAGCCGGTTCCCCACCATCACGGCCGCCTGCCGCGCCGCCGGGCTGGACTGGGCGGTGCAACCGATTCCGGTCGCTCCGGCCGCGCACTACTGGATGGGCGGAGTCGCCACCGACGGCTGGGGCCGCACCTCGCTGGCCGGCCTCTACGCGGTGGGTGAGGTGGCCCGCACCGGAGCGCACGGCGCGAACCGGCTGGCATCCAACTCGTTGCTCGAAGCCGCTGTCTTCGCCGATCGGGCCGTGCGCGCGCTCGACGCTGAGGAGCAGCTACCGCCGCTGTTCGACGACCTCGAGGCAGTTGCCGAACTCGGCAGCGACCCGGATGAGGCCGGCACGCTCGTCGAGCGCAGCACCCTGCAGGAGCTGCTCTGGGAGGCCGCCGGAGTGCACAGGTCCGGCTCTGGCCTGACCCGGGCCGCCGTGACCCTGGCCGGGTGGCGGGCCGTCGACCGGGGCCGGGCCACTGTCGCCGAGCTCGAGACGGGCAACCTGCTCGACCTCGGCCGCCTGATCGTGGCCGCAGCCCTGGCCCGCGAGGAATCCCGCGGCGCCCACCACCGCGCTGACTTCCCAGACAGCCGCCCGGAACTCGCCCGGCCGCGCTTCACCCGGCACCCGGCGTCAACCCGCCCTCTTCTCACAGTTCCATCGCAGCCTTCGGAGGCCATCGCATGCTGACCACACACGCCATCGACACCGTCGTGCGGGCCGCCCTCGACGAGGACGCCCCGTGGGGCGACCTCACCAGCGAGATGCTGATCCCCGCCGACGCCGTCGCCACCGCCCAGCTGGTGGCCAGGGAAGCCGGCGTGTTCAGCGGCGGGGCCGTGTTCGCTGCGGCGTTCCGACTGGTCGACCCACGCATCGCGGTGCACCTCCACGTCACCGACGGCGCCGCCTTCGCTGCGGGCGACCTGCTCGCCGAGGCGTCCGGCCCGGCCCGCGGCATCCTGCAGGCCGAACGGATCGGACTGAACTTCGTGCAGCGGATGAGCGGCATCGCCGCCCTCACCGCCCGGTACGTGTCTGAGACCGCCGGCACCGCGGCCCGCATCGTCGACACCCGCAAAACCACACCCGGCCTGCGCGCGTTCGAACGCCAGGCCGTGCGCGACGGTGGCGGCCACAACCACCGGTTCAGCCTCTCCGACGCCGTGATGGCCAAGGACAACCACCTTGCTGTGCTGAGCGCCGGCGGCATCGGCCTCACCGAGGCGCTGCTGGCCGTACGCGCCAAGCTCTCGCACACCACCCACTTCGAGGTCGAGGTGGACACCCTCGAGCAGATCGAACCCGTGCTCGCGGCCGGCATCGATACCATCATGCTCGACAATTTCGACGCCGACAGCCTCCGCGAGGGCGTGCGCCTGGTCGCCGGCCGGGCCATCGTGGAGGCCAGCGGCGGCGTCTCGCTCGACACCGTCAGACGCATCGCGGAGTCCGGCGTCGACGTCATCTCGGTGGGCGCCCTCACCCACAGCGTTCGCTCGCTCGACCTGGGCCTGGACGTGGTGATCCTCACCGAGGATTGACCACCCCTTCCCCGAACCCGGAGCAGCCATGATCTACCTGGACAACGCCGCGACGACGCCGCTGCGCCGCGAGGTCGCCGAAGCCATCTGGCCGGTCATGACCCGCGGCTTCGGCAACCCGTCCAGCCACCACCGGGTGGGTGAGGCCGCGGCCGCCACGCTGAAGGCCGCCCGCGCCCGCATCGCCGGGGTGCTCGGCTGCCGGCCCGGCGAGATCACTCTCACCGGCGGCGGCACCGAGGCCGCCAACCTCGCGGTGAAGGGCCTCGCCCTGGGCTCCCCGCGCGGCCGGCACATCGTTAGCACCGCCCTCGAGCACGAGGCCGTGCTCGAGTCCTGCGACTATCTGCGCCGGCTGCACGGCTTCGAGATCACCCTGCTGACCACGGATGCCTCCGGCCGGGTCGATCCCGCCGAGCTCGCCAGGGTTCTTCGGCCCGACTCCACCCTCGTCACCGTGCACTACGCCAACAACGAGATCGGCACCGTGCAGCCCATCCGGGAACTCGCCGCCATCGCCCGCGCGGCCGGTGTACCGTTCCACACCGACGCCGTGCAGGCCGCCGGCTGGCTGGAGCTGAACGTCGTCGACCTCGGCGTCGACGCGCTGAGCATCTCCGGACACAAGCTCGGCGCGCCCCAGGGCGTCGGCGCGCTGTACCTGCGCGGTCGCCTGCAGGTCGAACCGGTGCTGCACGGCGGCGGCCAGGAGCGCGGCCGGCGCAGCGGCACCGAGAACGTGGCCGGGGCCGTGGGGCTCGCCGTGGCCCTCGACCTGGCCGAGGCCGAACGGCGGGAGCTCGCGCCCGCCCTGACCGTGCTCCGCGACGGTTTCGTCGCAGCGGTCCTGAAGAGCACCCCCGGCGCGGCGCTGACCGGGGACCCGCTGCACCGGCTGCCCGGCCATGCTTCGTTCACCTTCGCAGGCACCGGCGGCGAGGCCGTGCTGCTCGAGCTCGAACGCCACGATATCGTCTGCTCGAGCGGGTCGGCCTGTGCCGCCGGCAGCGACGAGGCGTCACACGTGCTCACGGCCCTGGGCATTCCCGCCGATCTCGCCCAGACCGCTGTGCGGTTCACCCTGTCGGCCACCACCACCGCCGCGGAGCTGACCGAGGCAGCCACCCGGGTGCGCGAGGCCGTCGCCGCCGTGCGCGGCCTGGCCGGCTGACCAGCGCCCCGGCCGCCCCCTCGCTCGCAACTGTTCCCGAACCGGACAACTGCGTCCGGCGCACCGGGCGCAATTGTCCGAACGGGGCACAGTTGCGGTGCAGGGCGAACGGATGCTGAACGGGCGCCGAAAGGCAGTGCACGTGGGACCTTTGGCCCGTGTTTTGGGCGTTCCGGCAGCCTATGTTTGAACCAGAGACAAAGATCCCAGATCGGGTTGTCCAGGAGGAAAACTATGACGATCACAGACCAACCAGTCGCCACTCCCATAGCTACGAAGATCGACACCCTGGTTGCCGCCGGCAACGTCGCGCTGAAGGACTACGCGGACTTCACCCAGGAACAGATCGACTACATCGTCAAGAAGGCCTCCGTCGCCGCGCTGTCCCAGCACGCCACGCTCGCCGTGCACGCCGTCGCTGAGACCGGCCGTGGAGTCTTCGAAGACAAGGCCGTGAAGAACCTCTTCGCGTGCGAGCACGTCACCAACAGCATGCAGAACCTCAAGACCGTGGGCATCATCAGCCGCGACGAGCTCACCGGCATCACCGAGATCGCCGAGCCCGTCGGCGTCATCTGTGGCATCACCCCGGTCACGAACTGTACGTCCACCGCGATCTTCAAGTCGCTCATCGCGCTCAAGACCCGCAACCCCATCATCTTCGGCTTCCACCCCGCCGCGCAGGAGTCCTCCGCAGCCGCCGCCCGCGTCGTCCGCGACGCCGCCATCGCAGCAGGCGCACCCGCCAACTGCATCCAGTGGATCGAACAGCCGTCCCTCGAGGCCTCCACCCTGCTGATGAACCACCCCGGTGTGGCACTCATCCTCGCGACCGGTGGAAACGCCATGGTCCGCGCCGCGTACTCCTGCGGCAAGCCCGCCCTGGGCGTCGGCGCCGGCAACGTGCCCGCCTTCATCGAGAAGAGCGCCAAGCTCAAGCGTGCCGTCAACGACGTCGTGCTCTCGAAGGCCTTCGACTACGGCATGATCTGCGCTTCCGAGCAGGCCGTCATCATCGAAGAGCCCCTCTACAACGAGGCCATGGCCGAGTTCAAGATCCTGCACGCCTACCGCACCAACGCAGAAGAGAAGGCCCTCCTCGAAGAGTTCATCTTCGGCGTGCAGGCCAACTCGGAGAACTGCGCCGGCGCCAAGCTGAACCCGAACGTCGTCGGCAAGTCGCCGGTGTGGATCGCACAGCAGGCCGGCTTCAGCGTCCCCGAAGAAACGTCGATCATCCTGGTCGAGGTGTCCGGAGTCGGACCGCACGAGCCGATGACCCGCGAAAAGCTGGCACCGGTGCTCGCCGTCATGCACGCCAAGGACGCCGAAGAGGGCATCTCGCTCTCCGAGCAGATGGTGGAATTCGACGGACTGGGCCACTCGGGCTCGATCCACAGCGAAAACCCCGCGATCATCGAAGAATTCGGCAAGCGCGTCAAGGCTGTCCGCATCATCACCAACGCCCCCAGCTCGCTCGGTGGCATCGGTGACATTTACAACGCGTTCATCCCCTCGCTCACGCTCGGCTGTGGTTCGTACGGACACAACTCCGTCTCGAACAACGTCTCGGCGATCAACCTGATCAACATCAAGCGCATCGGCCGGAGGAACAACAACTTGCAGTGGTTCAAGATCCCCGCGAAGACCTACTTCGAGCCGAACGCCATCCGTTACCTGGCCGACATGCGCGACGTCACCCGGGTCACCATCGTCACCGACTCGACCATGACCCGCCTGGGCTTCGTCGACAAGATCCTCGACGTGCTCAACCGCCGTGAGGGCCGCGTTGCCCTGCAGATCATCGACAACGTGCTCCCCGAGCCCACCGTTGCCGCCGTCGAGAAGGGCGCAGAGGAAATGCGCGCCTTCAAGCCGGACACCATCATCGCCCTCGGTGGCGGTTCGCCGATGGACGCCGCCAAGGTCATGTGGCTGCTGTACGAACACCCCGAAATCGACTTCGCCGACATGAAGGAAAAGTTCTTCGACGTGCGCAAGCGCGCGTTCAAGTTCCCCGACCTCGGTGAGCTCGCCAAGCTGGTCTGCATCCCGACCACCTCGGGCACCGGTAGCGAGATGACCCCGTTCGCCGTCATCACCGACGACGTCACCGGCGTCAAGTACCCGCTGGCCGACTACGCGCTGATCCCGTCCGTCGCGATCATCGACCCCGTGCTCACGGCCATGATGCCGTCGTTCCTCGCCGCAGACTCCGGCTTCGACGCCCTGACCCACGCCACTGAGGCGTATGTCTCGGTGTACGCGAACGACTTCACCGACGGCCTCTGCCTGCACGCGATCAAGCTGATCTTCGAGAACATCGAGACCAGCGTCAAGGGCACCATCGGCAGCACCGATGACGCCGTGATCAAGGCTCGCGAGAAGATGCACAACGCCGCATCGATCTCCGGTATGGCATTCGGTAACGCCTTCCTGGGCATAGTCCACGCCATGGCTCACGTCACCGGCGCGCAGCTGCACCTGATCCACGGCCGGGTCAACGCGACCTACCTGCCGCACGTGATCCGGTACAACGGCACCGTACCGACCAAGCTGACCAGCTGGCCCAAGTACGAGCACTACATCGCCCCGGAGCGCTTCCAGGAAATCGCGAAGCACCTCGGCCTCCCGGCCTCCACCCCGGCCGAGGGCGTCGAGTCCTACGCCAAGGCCGTCGAGAAGCTGCGCGACCAGGTCGGCATCAAGCCGTCCTTCCAGGCACAGGGTGTGCCGGAAGAGGACTTCATCAGCCGCCTCGACTCGCTCGCCATGGGCGCCTACGGCGACCAGTGCGCACCCGCCAACCCGCGGATGCCGATGCTCGAGGACATGAAGACCCTCATGGAAGCCGCGTACTACGGCACGTCGTTCGCCGAGGTTCGCGCCGGACGCGCAGCCGTGGTTGACGCCGCGCACGAGACCGGTGCAGTGGTTGCCGCTCCGACCGAGGACGCCAAGAAGCCCGCCCGCAAGGCCGGCAAGTAGGCTCCACGCGTCACAGCAACAACCGTTCGACCTGCACCACCACAACGGCCCCGCACTCTCGTGCGGGGCCGTTCTGTGTTGCGAGAACGGTGCCGGCGGTCGCGGTCGCCCGTCGCTCCTCACCACCCATTGGTGTTAGATGGACACTGTGGGCAACCCAACTGACACTCCGCACGGCAACGCTGACGCTGCTGGACCCGATTCAGCCCGCATCCCTCAGGACGATCAGGACGAGCAGGACGAGGCTCGAACCTCCAGCCAAGCCGCCCAGGATCAGAAGATCGAAAAGATCCTGGTGGACGCACACCGACGGGACGATGAGGCCGACATCCGCGATGTCGAGTCTGACAAGCGTGCCGAAGCCGCCGACCTCGAGGCCTTTTTGGACACCAGCGAAATATATTCAGGCCACGGAGAACGGCGAGCAGCAGCGCTGGACCGCTCCCACGCCAAGAGCGATCGTCAGTCCTCCGCCGACGATCGAGCCGAACTCACGAAGCACAGAGACACCCCGAACGCGGACTAGCCGAATTCCTGGCGCCACGACAAGGCGGCTGAGCTGCGAGCCGGGTCTGATCAGGCCGGGAGGGAGTGGGGTTCCACACCGACACTGGTCAGCAGCGTGACGACGTGGGCGCGGATGTCGTCCCGGATGTCCCGCACGGCTTCCAGCGATTGTCCGGCCGGGTCGGCCAGCTCCCAGTCCTGGTAGCGCTTGCCCGGGTAGACCGGGCAGGCGTCGCCGCAACCCATGGTCACCACGACGTCGGCGGCCTGCACCACGTCGTCGGTGAGGGGCTTGGGAAACTCTTCGCCCAGGTCCAGGCCGATTTCAGCCATGGCGGCGATCACGGTGGCGTGGATCTCACCGGAGGGCATCGAGCCGGCGCTGCGTACGTGAACGCGCCCGCCGGAGAGGTGCGCGGTGAGTACGGCGGCCATCTGGGACCGGCCCGCATTCTGCTCGCAGACGAAGAGCACCTCGGGGACGTCCCGGGCAATCGCGCCCTTGGCCTGGGCGAGCGCGGTGAGCCGGTCCGTGGCGAACCGAACCGTGCGAGCGGCGACGTGTGCGCGCACCGTCGATCCGCGCAGGAGGCTGGTGTACGACTCGAGCACGTATCGTTCCACGGTCTCGAGGCCGAAGATACCGGAGAACTTGAGCGAGAGCTCGTCGGAAAGACGGTGCAGGTACGCCTCCGGGAAGGTGAGACCGGGAAGGGGGCGACGGTCCGAAACATCCATTTTCTTCACCTTGTCGAGTGTCGGGTGGTCAGGCGGTGACGGGAAGGATCTCGGCGAGCAGCTTCTCGATGCGAGCCTTGATGTCGTCACGGATCGGGCGCACCGATTCGATGCCCTGACCGGCCGGGTCGGCCAGCTCCCAGTCCTCATAGCGCTTGCCGGGGAAGATCGGGCAGGCATCGCCGCAGCCCATGGTGATCACGACGTCGGAGTCTTTGACGGCCTCGGTCGTGAGAATTTTGGGCACGTTGTGTGCAATGTCGATGCCGTCTTCAGCCATGGCCTCGATGGCGACGGGGTTGATCTGGTCCTTCGGCTCGGAACCGGCCGAGAGCACCTCGACGCGACCTCCGGAGAGCGCCGTCAGGTATCCGGCGGCCATCTGGGACCGGCCGGCATTGTGCACGCAGACGAACAGAACTGTGGGCTTGGCGGCGGACGTACCTGCGCTGAGGTCAGACATGGGGATTCCTTCGGCTGGTGATTGATCGACATCTGTCAATATAGACGATTCACGCCGGCTGCGGCACCAGTGCAGAAATTGTCTTGAGCCGCTCACGCGCCATTCACCTCCCGTTCACCCACTCCCGGCGCCGGTCGGCAATGGTGTAAATCGATGCACATCGATATGCTGGGATGGCCGGATGCGCTCGACACCGTGTCGCATCGCCCGGCGGATACCGAGGCTCCCATGACGTCCATCCAGATCTTCGAACCCGGCCTGTGCTGCGGCACCGGCATTTGTGGTGTCGACGTCGACCAGCAGCTCGTGACGGTGTCGGCCGACATCGACTGGGCGACCTCGGCCGGCGGCAGCGTGCGCCGGTTCAACCTCGCCCAGGAGCCCCTGGCGTTCGCCGAGAACGAGACCATGCGCAGTTTCCTGCACACGGTTGGCCAGGAAGGTCTTCCCGTCACGATGGTCGACGGCGCCACCGTGCTCACCGGCCGGTACCCGTCCCGCCCCGAGTTGGCCAAGTGGGCCGGCCTGGGCGCCCCCGCGGCCGAAGACCGGCCGTCGCTGCTCAGTGCCGCCCAGCCCGGTGCCTCCGCTGACGGCTGCTGCGGCGGCGGCGGCGGCGGCGGCGAAGGCTGCTGCTGATGACCGTCGGCACCGACATCCTTCTCGACACCGGCACCCGCAGCTCCACCGCCTTCCTGGCGGATGCCCCACGGTTCCTGTTCTTCACCGGCAAGGGCGGCGTCGGCAAGACCTCGATCGCCTGCGCAAGCGCGATCCGACTGGCCGAGGGCGGCGCATCCGTGCTGCTAGTCAGCACCGACCCGGCCTCGAACGTCGGCCAGGTGTTCGGCGTCAGCATCGGCAACACCGTGACTCAGATCGACGCCGTGCCCGGGCTTGCCGCGCTGGAGATCGACCCGGAGCAGGCCGTTCAGCAGTACCGCGAACGCATTGTGGGCCCGGTGCGTGGCCTGCTGCCCGCCGCGGAGGTCGCCTCGATCGAGGAGCAGCTCTCCGGCGCCTGCACCACCGAGATCGCCTCGTTCAACGAGTTCACCGACCTGCTCACGGATGCCGCCTGGACCGCCGCGTACGACCACATCGTCTTCGACACCGCACCGACCGGGCACACCATCCGGCTGCTGCAGCTGCCCGGCGACTGGACCGAGTTCCTCACCGCGGGCAAGGGCGACCCGTCGTGTCTGGGCCCGCTGTCCGGCCTGGAGAAGCAACGCGCGGTATACGCGCAGGCCGTGGCGGCACTCGGCGACCCCGAGCGCACCCGTCTGGTGCTCGTCTCCCGCGCCCAGCAGTCCACCCTGGCCGAGGCCGCCCGCACCCACACCGAGCTGGCCGCGATCGGCATGGACCGGCAGTACCTGGTGATCAACGGTGTGCTACCGGGCCCGGATGCCGAACTGCCCTCACCCGCAACGGGGCCCCCCGCGGGGGCTGACGACCCACTGGCGGCCGCCATCCGCCTGCGGGAACAGCGGGCGCTCGACGCCCGCGACCCCGTGCTGGTCGCGCTGCCCACCGATTACCTGCCGCTGATGGCCACGAACATGGTGGGCCTGCCCGCCCTCCGCGGCCTCCTCCCCCACGACGGCAGCTCTGTGAGCCCCGAGCCCGCCGCCGAGCTGCCCACGTCCGGACAAGTTGCCCCCGCACACCTGGGCAGTTCGTCCGGTGCGGGGCAACTCGGGGATGCCGGCCTTGAGGTTCTGGTGGACCAGATCGCCGCCGACGGCCACGGGCTGGTGATGCTGATGGGCAAGGGCGGCGTGGGAAAGACCACTATGGCGGCTGCCGTCGCCGTCGCCCTGGTCGAACGCGGCTTCGCCGTGCACCTCACCACAACAGACCCCGCCGCGCACCTGACCGACACCCTCGCCGGCGAACTCACCAACCTCGAGGTCTCCCGCATCGACCCGGCCGTGGAGATCGAGCGCTACACCGAGCACGTCCTGACCACCAAGGGCAGCCGCCTCGACGAACAGGGCCTGGCCATGCTGCGCGAAGACCTGCGATCGCCGTGCACCGAAGAGATCGCTGTTTTCCAGGCCTTCTCCAAGGTGACCCGGGAGGCCAAGAACAAATTCGTGGTGCTCGACACCGCCCCGACCGGGCACACCCTGCTACTGCTGGACGCGGCGGGGTCCTATCACCGGGAGATCGCCCGCCAGATGGGCACCTCGATGCACTTCGTCACCCCGATGATGAAGCTGCAGGATCCGGCCCAGACCAAGGTACTGCTGGTGACCCTGGCCGAGACCACTCCGGTGCTCGAGGCCGCCGGCTTGCAGGAGGACCTGAGGCGTGCCGGCATCGAACCGTGGGCGTGGATCGTGAACAACTCGATCGCGGCGGCGTCACCGACCTCGGCGCTGCTGAAGCGCCGGGCGGCCAACGAGCTGCCCGAGATCGACGCGGTCCGCACCCGGTACGCCGCCCGCACCGCTATCGTGCCGCTTCTGGCGGTGGAGCCGATCGGCATTCCGGCGCTGGCCGGCCTGTCAGGCGGTTAACGCAAAAGTCCCGGTCTCTTTCGAGACCGGGACTTTTGTTTTAGTTGCGGGGGCAGGATTTGAACCTACGACCTCTGGGTTATGAGCCCAGCGAGCTACCGAACTGCTCCACCCCGCGCTACAAGAACTAAGTTACCACAGTTACCCAAGGCCCTCGAATCGGGGACGCCGCCCGGGCGCGTCGCACCCGGCGCAGACAAAACGCGGGTGGTGCGACCGGGTTTCCCCGGCGCACCACCCGCGCATGGATGAGGCGGCTAACTACACGCTACTGCTGGTCGAGCAGCACCAGCAGCTCGGCGACCGCATCATTCAGCTTCTTGTCGGCAACCCCATAAGCGGAGAAGTCACCCGACGTCAGGGCCGCCTGCTTCTCGGTCACGGCCAGCTTGGCTTCCGCGAGGAGCGACCTGATCTGAGCATCCGTCGCCGGGTCACCGGTCGTCGTCGACGGGGCTGCGCCTCCGTCGACGGGAGCCTCGCCCGGGGCGGGCGTTTCCACGGCCGGCACGTCGGTGTCGCCGGCGTTGGCCCCGGACTCACCGCCGAAGAGCACGTTGAGTGCGTTATCGAGTGTGTCCTCGAAGGCGATCTGGTCACCGAAGGCCACCAGGACCTTCTGCAGCAGCGGGTAGCTGGTCTCACCGGTGGACTGCACGTAGACGGGCTGCACGTAGAGCAGACCGCCACCGACGGGCAGCGTCAGCAGGTTTCCGTTGAGCACGCTGGACTGGCCCTGCTTGAGCAGGTTGAGCTCGGCGGAGATCGTGGGATCACCGTTGAACTTGGCCTGCACCTGGCCGGGACCGGGCACCGTGATGTCGTTCGGCAAGGTCAACAGGCGCAGCTTGCCGTAACCCTCCGCCCGTTCCCCGTCGGTGGCACCCGCATCCGCGTCGGCGGCAAGGTACCCCGTCAGGACGTTCCGGCTGGTTTCACCGGACGCGTTGGGGATGAAGGTCGAGTACAGCGAGTACGACGGCGCATCCTGGCCGGGCATCTGCATCGTCAGGTAGTACGGCGGCTGCAGGGTGGTGTTGGTGCTCGGCGACACGGGGTCGTTCGGTGTGGTCCAGGCATCGTCTTCGGAGTAGAACGAACCGGGGTCGGTCACGTGGTACTTGCCCAGGACCGCGCGCTGCACCTTGAACATGTCGGCCGGGTAACGCACGTGGCTCATCATGTCGCCGGTCATCTCGCTCATCGGCTCGACAGTCGACGGGAAGATCTTCTGCCAGGTCTGCAGCAGCGGGTCTTCTTCATCCCAGGCGTACAGGGTCACGGAGCCGTCGTAGGCATCCACGGTCGCCTTGACGGAGTTGCGCATGTAGTTGATGTTGTCCAGCGCGAACGGCTGTTCGGGCGTCTCGGTGTCGGCGATGGCGTCGCTCAGGCTGACCGCGGTGGAGTACGGGTAGCTGGCCGAGGTCGTGTACGCGTCCACAACCCACTTGATGCGTCCGTCGACGACGGTCGGGTACGGGTCGGAGTCGAGCGTGAGGTACGGGGCGACCTTCTGCACGCGGGTGATCGGGTCGCGGTCGTAGAGGATCTGGGACTCGTCGTTGACGGCGTTGGCCAGGAAGATCTGCTCGGACTGGAACTTGAGTGCGTAGATCAGCTTGTTGAACGGGCCGTTCAGGCTGGGACCGCCGTCACCGGTGAAGGTGGTGTAGGTCTGCTGGGCGCCGTCCTCGCCGGACGGATAGTCCAGTTCGATGGGGTCGGTGCCCTCAGGGGCGCCGACGATCGAGTAGGTCGGTGAGGTCTCGCCGAAGTACACCCGCGGCTCGAACTCGCCGAGCGCTCCCGACGTGGGGATGCCGTTCTCCAGGAACACCGGCTGGCCGTCGGCCGAACGCTGGTTGCCGTAGGCGGCGACGACGCCGTAGCCGTGCGTGTAGACGACCGATGAGTTGACCCAGGTCTCGCTGCTCAGGCCGTTGAGGTTGAGGTCACGAACCGACACCACGGTGTCCTGGGACTTGCCGTCGATCGTGTAGCGGTCCACGTCGAGCTTGGACGGGAACTGGTAGTACTGCTTGAACTGCTCGAGCTGGGCGAACGCGTCGCTGACCAGGGCGGGGTCGAGGATGCGAATGTTGGCAGTGGTCTCCGCGTCCTCGCGCAGGGCGCCTGGCGTGGCCTCGGTGGTGGCGGTGTACGGGATCTCTTCCACATCGGCGACGCCGTAGGCATCGCGGGTGAGGTCGATGTTGCGCTGGATATACGGCGCTTCGAGGGTCTTCGCGCTCGGGTCCACCTGGAAGCGCTGCACGACCCAGGGGTAGAGCGAACCGATCAGCAGGCTGCTCACGATCAGCAACGCGGTGCCGATCACCGGCAGGCGCCAACGACCGATGAAGGCCGTGACGATGAAGAGGATGGCCACGAAGACCGCGATGCCGGCCAGGATTGCACGCCCGGGAATGGTGGCGCTGACGTCGGTGTAACCGGCGCCGGTGATCAGGTCGTTCGACTGGGTGAGGGTGGAGTACTGGTCCAGCCAGATGCTGACACCCTGCAGCAGTAGGTAGACCGCGGCGGTGATGGCGATCTGCACGCGGGCGGCCTTGGCCACGAAGACCTCACGGCCGGTGACGCGGATGGCGCCGTACAGGTAGGAGGTGGCGAGAGCGACCAGCGCGGAGATGAGCACGACGGCGGAGCTGAAGGCCAGCAGCGACTGGTAGAACGGCAGGTCGAAGAGGTAGAACGACACGTCGAAGCCGAACTGCGGGTCGGTGGTGCCCGCCTCGGTGCGGTTGAGCCACATCAGGATCGTCTGCCAGTGGGTCGCGGCGGCGACACCGGCGAAGAGGCCGAGCAGGGCGGGGATGCCGTACATCGCGAGCCGGCGCAGCGGCTCGATGACCTGCTGGTAACGATCGACCTGCGAGTTCAGCTTGGCGTAGACCGGGCGCAGCCTGTAGGCGAGCTGAATGCTCACCCAGACCGGCACGGCCATGCCGAGGAACCCGATGACGAACAGAACCGCGCTGGCGATCCATTGCGTGGTCAGCACGCTGAGGAAGCCGAGCTGGTCGAACCACAACACGTCGGCATAGAGCCCGGCGAAGATGAAGAACAAGATCACCAGCCCCGCAATGATCGCTGCCGTGATGGCGAGCGGGGCACGGCTCCGGCGTGGAGCGCTTCCAGCGGATGATGTGGTCACGAATTGGCCTCTTGCTCTGATAGATCGGGGGTCAGACCCTCATTCTATGCAGCCGCCCTCAGGGCAAACCCCGAGTTCGCTGAGGGCTCACCCAGAAGTGCCCGTGCTATCGGGTTGCCGGACAGGTCGGCAGGTCGCCGGTGTCGGCTCCGGTGCCGATGGCATCCAGCGCAGCGAGGGACTCGTCGAGGGTGCTCACGGCCAGGACCGTCAAGCCATCCGGGATGTGACCGGAGACCTCGTCGCAGTTGGCGGCGGGAGCCAGGAACCACTCGGCACCGGCTTCTTTGGCTCCGAAGAGCTTTTGGCGGATCCCGCCGATGGGGCCGACACTGCCGGACTGGTCGATGGTTCCGGTGCCGGCGACATCCGCCCCACCATGGATGGACCCCGGGGTGAGCTTGTCGATGATGCCCAACGCGAACATCATGCCGGCGCTGGGCCCGCCGACCTTGTCGAGCTGGATGTTGACGTCGAACGGGAACTTGTACTCCGACTTGACGTTGATTCCCAGAACCACGTTGCCGTCGACGTCGACGGGGGTGACCTCGACGCTCTGCTCGGCGCCGTCGCGGGTCAGCCCGATGGTGGCCGGGGCGTCGGCGCCGCTGGCGGTGAGTGCCGCCCGCAGCGCGGTGATGTCGGCCACGGCTTCCCCGTTGACGGTCTCGATCAGGTCGCCGGCCTCGATCAGGCCGGTCGCCGGCGCCTCGTCGGCCAGTGACACCACGCTCAGTTCGGTCGGGTAGTCGTAGCCGAGGTTGGTCAACGCCGCGGCGATGGCGTCCCGCTGGGAGTTCACCATGGCCGCCTGGTTCTGCTCGTCACGCTGTTCGGTGCTGACGTCGGCCGGGAAGACCGACTCCATCGGCACCACCGCCTGGCTCGGGTCGAGCCAGGCCGACGCGACCGTCAACCAGTTCAGGCGGTTGTCCGGGTTGCCGAGCACCGAGACCGTGAGCAGGTCCAGCGTGCCCTCCGTCGGGTACACGGTCTCGTCCGGGATCGTGATGAGGTCGGTTTTCTCCCCGTCATATTCGGCGGATCCGAGCGTGTTGTACACGGGCCCGGGCTTCTCCACGACATACGGTGACGGCACGATCGCCAGGGTGAGCCCGGTGACCAGTGCGATACCCAGCACCACCCACCCCGTGCGCGAACCCTTGCGGGGTCGGTCGGAGCCTGAATGCGGGTCAGCGGTGAAGAGGGCCACCAGGCTCCTTAGAAGGATGAAGGGGAAGTGCGCAAGCTGTTCGCTACGGGCGACAAGGCAAGAACCCAGCGTAGGTCATTTCCCAGTTCTAGCCGGGGTTCTCGGGCTAGCGTAGAGGGACGCAACTGAGAGGTGCCTGAAGTGGCCGATGACTCCCGACCCGACGAAGGTCAGAACCCAGAAGACGAATTCCGGGACATGCTCCGAGACATCCTGTCGGGCAAGTCGTCCATCGACCCCGGCCAATTAGCCGGCGCGGCCGGACTCCCGAACGATCCCGCCAGTGTGGCGGCGCTGATGAGCCAGCTGCAGGGCGCCCTGAAGGGCGGCGGCGACGGCGGCATCAACTGGGGCATCGCCCTGCAGCAGGGCCAGGAACGCGCGGCCACCGGGCAGCTCAGCACGACCGACGCCCAGCGCGCCGAGTTCGAGCAGGCCTTCCACATCGCGGCGCTCTGGCTGGATGACGTGATCAACGTCGCCGAGCTCACAGTTGTCCCGCGCCTGATGACCCGCAAAGAGTGGGTGACCGCCACCATGCCGCTGTGGAGCCAGCTTTCCGAGCCCGTCGCGACGAGCATTTCGGATTCGCTCACCAACGTGCTCACCGAACAGGCCCCAGAGGAGCTCAAGGGCATGCTCGCCGGTGCCAGCCAGATGATGCGTAGCCTCGGCGGCACCCTGTTCGCCATGCAGCTGGGTCAGGTTGTCGGCCAGCTCGCCAGCGAGGTCGTCTCCGGCGGCGACATCGGCATCCCCCTGTTCAGCGACCAGCAGGCCGCCCTGCTCCCCCAGAACGTCGCCGAGTTCGGCGAGGGCCTTGACGTGCCCATCGACCAGGTGCAGATCTATCTCGCCGTGCGTGAGCTCGCCCACGCCCGCCTGTTCCGGCACTCCCGCTGGTTGCGTCTGCACATGATCAGCTCGATCACCGATTTCGCCCACGGCATCAGCATCGACACCGAACGGCTGGAGTCCCTCGCCGAGGGCTTCGACCCGTCGAACCCCGAGGAACTGCGGGACGCCATGGTGAACGGCTCCCTGATCCCGCCCAAGTCCGACGCCCAGCTGGCCGCCCTCGGCCGGCTCGAGACCATGCTCGCCCTGGTGGAGGGCTGGGTCGACGTGGTCACCGTGGAGGCCACCAGCCGGCTGCCGCGCGCCGACGCGATCAACGAGACCGTCAAGCGGCGCCGGGCATCCGGCGGCCCCGCAGAGTCGGCCTTCGCCACCCTGGTGGGCCTGGAGCTGCGCCCCCGCCGCCTGCGTGAGGCCGCCGCAATGTGGCAGGCCGTCACCGACGCCGTGGGCAACGAGGCCAGGGACGCCCTGTGGGCGCATCCCGACATCCTGCCGACGTCCGCGGACCTCGACGACCCGCAGGCCCTGGTCGCTCGGCTGACCTCCACCGCCAAGGGCGAGCCCCCGGTCCTGGACGACATCGACCAGGCCCTGGCCGACCTCCTCCGAGACGACAACCCCGACCGTCCCCACGAGGCGTAACGAAGGGGTCAGGCGGCTCCGATCAGCGCCTGGGCGGTGTCTTCGTCGGTGATCAGGACCGTGCACAGGCCGCTGAGGACGACGGAGCGGGCGATGGCGTGCTTGCGCGGGCCGCCGATCACGGCGACGGAGGTTTTCGCTCGGCGTAATTGCTCGAGCGGGATACCGAAGGTGCGCTCGTCCAGCGCCGGGTCGACGATTTGGCCCGCACTGTCGATGAACCGGCCGACCACATCGCCGACGGCTCCCTTGCGCACCAGTTCGTCGACCTGGTCCGGGGTGAGGTAACCGCTGTCGACGTGGGCGGAGCCGGCGTCGGCCTGGCCCGCACTGAACAGATAGGCGGATGCCGCGGCGCCCATCTCGAGCACCGCCGCGACCGAGCGGTCGGACGCGATGGCCAACTTGGTCTCGACCCGTTCCAGGATCGCGGGGCTGGGCAACAAGGTGAACTGGCCCCCGCCCTTCTGGGCGATGCTGACGGCGGTGGCCGCGGCGGTTCCCGGCCGGGCGTTCAGGCTTACGCCGCCGTTGATTTGCACGACGTTGACGCCGTTCGCCCAACCGGGCTTGAGCTGTTCCGAGATATCGTGCAGGGTGCGCCCCCAGCTGATACCGAGCGTGCGCGGCACCGGGCGCAGGGCGCTGAGGTAGTCAGCGGCCGCCTGCGCGGTGCGTTTCTGCAGGTCGAGTTCGTCGACGACACCGGCAGTGGACACCACGATTGCATCGACGAGGCCGGTGGCTCTGCGCAGCTGTCGTTCGAGGCCGAGCCGGCGGGCGCGGGGATGCACGATTTCGATGCGGATGAATCCGTTCGCTTTGGCCTGGGCCAACAGCCTGCCGACCTTCCAACGAGTGATCCGGAGGATCGTGCCGATCTCGTCCTGGGTCTTGTCCTCTTCGTAGTACAGCTCGGCCGCCCGAATAGACAGCAGCTCGTCGATGTCGGTCATTCGTTGACGCCTTCCTCAGTGGCCCCAGCGTAAGTGGAGCTGACCGGCCGGTACAACATGCGTTGCAGATCTTGCTCATATGAGCAGCGGATTACGAGCGGTGCCGGCGCTCCAGGTCGTCCTCGAGCAGGTGCGGGCGCGCGACAACCGCGCCGGCCACGGTGATCGCGAGCGCCGTGCCGATCAGGAACAGCAGCGGGGCCGTCCACGCCCCGGTGATCTCGTGCAGCAGCGCCACGCACAGCGGGCCGAGCGCACCGAGGGTGTAGCCGACGCTCTGCACAAAACCGCTCAGTGCCACCGACCCGGCGTGGGTGCGGGTGCGCAGGTTGATCAGAACCAGCGTGAGCGGGAAGAACAGCGGACCGAGACCGGCCAGCACCACCCAGAGCCAGGTGAGCGTGCCTGGCGCCAGAAGCAGGCCGAGATCGCCGATCAGGAAAGCGGCGACCCCCAGGTAGACCAGGATGGCCACGTTTTTCATTCGGGAGGTCAGCCACGGAATCAGCAGCGCGCAGGGGATGCCCATGGCGGCGTAGACCGAGAGCAGAGTGCCGGCCTGGGCCGGGGTCACGCCCGCGGTGTCGATGAGCAGCTGCGGTAGCCAGGCGAACATCGCGTAGGCGTTCAGCGACGACGCCGCGAACACAACGGCCAGTGCCCAGGCGATCGAGGAACGCCAGATCCGACCGAGCAGCGCCGGCTCCGCTTCCTCGACGAGGGCCCCCGGGCTGGCTTGCACCCGGTGTCGCACGAACATCGTCAGCCAGGGCACGAGGGCGAACACCACGGGCAGCACCCAGAGCCCGAGGGAGACCCGCCAGCCGGCGGCATCCGCGACCGGCACGGCGATCAGCGGCGGGATCAGGGTGCTCAGTGACACCACGGTGACGTAGAGGGAGGTGATCAGGCCGACCCTGTCGGGGAAGTACTTCTTCACCAGCGGCGGCAGCAGCACGTTGCCGACCCCGAGCCCGGCGAAGGTGATCACGCTGCCGATCATCAAGGCGGTGAGGGATCCCGCCCCGCCGCGGGTGAGGTGCCCGATGAGCATCGCGGTGAGGGCGAGCACCAGCACGTTCTCCAGGCCCAACCGGCGGGTGAAGACCGGGGTGAAGATGCCGAAGACGGCGAAGCAGACCGGCGGCAGCATACCGAGGAGCCCGATGGACGTTGCGGTCAGCGGGATGTCCGTGGAGATCTGGCTGACGATGGGCGAGAGTGCCGCGACGGCAGTGCGCAGGTTGGCGGCGACCAGGACGATGCCCAGCAGTGCCAGGGTTCGCCCGGTCCAGAGGGGGCGGGGCGAAAATTCTGACACCGGGCAAGTCTAGGCTGGACGGCATGGCAGAATTTGCGCGACTCCTCCCCCTCAGCCTGCGGAGTGTCGGCAACGAATCCGGCGTGAATGCGCGCTGGTCGGGGCACCTCGCGGCCACCGTCACGGCCATCGCCGACCTGCTCGCCGAGCTGACGCCCGAGCAGTGGGAGGCGCAGAGCCTGTGCACAGGCTGGCGGGTGCGCGATGTCGCCGGACACCTGGTCTGGCGGCTTGGCAGCACAAAGCGCGAACTCCTCGGCAGCGCCGCCCGCGCGTACCTCGGTCACTTTGTGCGCCCGGGGCGCGCCATCGACGCCGTGAGCCGGGCCGCGGCCGCCGCCGAGCCGGCACAGCTGGTGGCGCGGCTGCGGGAGATCGCCGCAGCCAGGGCAGCCTCGGGCCGCGGTGGCATCACCGAGCTGACCGAGGCCGTGGTGCACGGCCTCGACGTGGCGCATCCGCTCGGCCTGACCCTGCCGATTCACGCGACCGCCGGTGGCGCGGTTGCGCTGCGGCGCAGTCTGATCGCCCCCACCGAGATCAAGGCCGTTCTGCGCACACGCCGGTTGCTGGCGACGGATGCCGATTGGAGCGTCGGCCACGGCACGCCGCTGCGGGCACCGGCGTCGGAGCTGATTCTGTTCCTGTTCGGCCGCGGGCCGCTGCCCGCGGACACCCCACCCGTTCAGGCACCGCCGGAGCAGCCGGCCGGCTAATCGGCCGGGAGCCGCAGGATCGCGCGGGTCTTCACGACGTCATCCTCGATCTGCCTGATCAGCGGCTCGATGCCGGTGAACGCGACCATGCCGCGGATGTGCTCGACAAAAGCGACCTCGACGACATGGTCGTACAGGTCGATCTCCTGGTCGAGCACGTACGCCTCGACCTGCTTCTGAGGCACGCCGTCGAAGGTGGGGTTGTTGCCGATGGAGATGGCGGCGGGATAGCGCACCCCGTTGTCGGTGAGCCAGCCGGCGTACACGCCGTCCGCGGGGACCAGCCCCTCGGCCTCCGGCGCGAGGTTCGCGGTGGGATAGCCGAGTTCGCGACCCCTGGCCGCACCGTGCACAACCATTCCACGCATCGTGGGGGTGTGCCCGAGCAACCGGGTTGCCGCCCGCACGTCACCGTCGGAGAGCAGCTCGCGGATCCACGTCGACGAGACCCGGCGCTCCCCCTGCGGCGTGACGTCGTCGATCAGGCGCACGTCGAAACCGTACCGGCCACCGAGCTCGGTGAGCAGATCGGCGTCGCCGGCACCGCGCGCGCCGAACCTGAAGTCCCGGCCCACCATCACGTGGCGGGCGTGCAGGGTGTTCACGAGGATGTCACGGACGAAGTCCTCCGGCGGCAGTGACGAAAGCGCCCTGTCGAACGCGAGCACCACGGTGGCGTCGAGGCCGGTGCCACCGAGCAGGTCGAGCTTCTGCTGCACACTGACCAGCTCGGCGGGACACTTGTCGGGGTTCAGCAGGGAGAGCGGGTGCCTGTCGAAGGTGACGACGACGGCGGCCAGGCCTTCCCGGTCGGCGAGGGTCTTGAGCTCTGCGATCACGGCGCGGTGGCCGGCGTGCACACCGTCGAACTTTCCGATGCTCACCGCGGAGGCCGGCCAGTCGGCCGGGACGGCGCCGCGACCGGGGAACACCTTCATACCCGCGGTGGTGGGCACGTTTGAGGGAACGTTTGTGGGCGTAGCCTGGGCGCCGGTCATGCCGGGACGCCGTTCCGGTCGGTGCGCTCCGGCGCGTGGCGGGCCAGCCACCACATGCCCAGGATCGGCAGCACCAACGGGATGAACAGGTAGCCGCGGCCGTACACCGACCAGACTGTGTCGTGCGGGAACAATTGCGGGTCGACCAGGCTGAGGGTGCCGATCACGAGAACACCGAGCAGTTCGAAGCCGATGGTGACCCAGGCGATCCGATACCAGGCGCGTCCGCGCTTGATCAGGGCGATGGTCGCGACGATGTAGACCACCGCGGCGAGGGCCGAGAGGGTGTACGCCAGCGGGGCCTCGTCGAACTTCCCGACGATCTGTACAAAGGACCGGCCGGTCGCGGCGAGGGCGAGGACGCCGTAGACCATGATCAGCACCCGCCCGATGCCGGTCACCCGGCCGGGAGTCGTCGTACCGGTGGCGTTGTCTCCGGAGTCGGTCTTGAGATCATTCATCGCTCAGTAATTATCGCAGCATCTCCGGGCCGAACGGTGCCGGTCGTGCCGCACGGCTCAGACGCCCTGCACTGTCCAGATCTGCAGCATCCGGTAGAGCATGACAGCCACCGACAGGCAGACCACCCCGAGGATCACCGTGCTCCACCGGCTGCGTTCGATGAGCGCCCACACTCCCCCAGCGATCGGCAGCAGGATGGCGCTGACCAGGTAGGTGTAGAACTCCAGCAGGCTGCCGGTGGCCTGGTTGCCGGTGAGCGGCGCAACCAGGGCCACCACGAGCTGCACGATCAGGAGCACCTCGACGAGCAGGGTCGCCCCCATGCTGACGTCGGTGGGCTTGCGGCCGGCCAGCCCCAGGCCCAGGCAGAGCAGGCCGGCAGCGGTGGCGATCGCCAGCTGCAGGTAGGTGAACCACTCGATCACGAGGCGTCCTCCGTGACGGCGGGGCCGTCGGCGGGTTCGTCTGGCGGGAAATTGACGATCGACTTGGCCTGGCCGGCGCGGTACTCGACGAGGCCGATGAGGCTGCCGTTCGGGCTGATGGCGGCGATCGGTCCGGCGTCTCCGGTGCCGACGGGCGCGTCGATGCGCTTGCCGTGGCCGAGGTCGATGGCCTGCTGCTCGCTCAGATCGAGCCGGCCGAACAGCCGGCTCGCGGCATCCGCCGGGCCGATCAGGGCGCGGGCCACATCGAGCCGGTCGAGCGGGTCGGCGGCGTCGATGCCGAACGGGCCGATGCGGGTACGGCGGAGGCTGGTGAGGTGGCCGCCGACGCCGAGGCCCGCGCCGAGGTCGCGGGCCAGCGCCCGGATGTAGGTGCCTGAGGAGCACACGACGCGCACCTCGAGGTCGCGGAACCCGTCGACCGGGATGCTGGAGAGCAGTTCGAACTCGCTCACGGTGACGGGACGGGCGGGCAGTTCGACGTCCTCGCCGGCACGCACCCTGGCGTAGGCGCGTTTGCCGTCCACCTTGATGGCGCTCACAGCGCTGGGTCGCTGACTGATGTCCCCGGTCAGGCCCTGGATGCCCGCGGCGATTGCCTCAGCGGTCACGGCGTCGACGACCTCGGCGGGCGCGCGGGTGAGCTCCTCCCCCTCGGCGTCGTCGGTGGTCGTCGCGGCGCCCAGCCGGATGGTGGCCAGGTATTCCTTATCGAGGCCGACCACGTAGGTGAGCAGCCGGGTGGAGCTGTTGATGCCGAGGATCAGCAGGCCCGTCGCCATCGGGTCCAGGGTGCCGGCGTGGCCGACCTTGCGGGTGTTCGCCAGGCGGCGGGTGCGCGCGACGGCGTCGTGGCTGGTC
The DNA here is from genome assembly GCF_004403385.1 of Cryobacterium sp. TMT4-31. Taxonomy (NCBI): domain Bacteria; kingdom Bacillati; phylum Actinomycetota; class Actinomycetes; order Micrococcales; family Microbacteriaceae; genus Cryobacterium; species Cryobacterium sp. TMT4-31. The sequence goes on along the minus strand of NZ_SOGI01000074.1, from coordinate 10,644 downwards.
CAGCCCTGGGGCTTGTCGATCAGCACGAGGCCGCTGGTCGTGCTGCCGGGCTTGCGGCGTGGGGCGTTCACTGGAAATCCTTCTTAGCTGGGGTCAGGCATCTGCGGCGGCTTCGGCGGCTGTGGCGCCGAGCACCAGGTCGAGCTTGCCACGGAACGTGCACCGCATGAGTTCCTCGGCGTCGGGGTCCTCGTCGAAGATGTCGGGCAGCCGGATGGCCAGGAGCGTGTTGAACAGCATCCCGTCGGCCAGGAACCCGCGGATGGCGTCCGGCGGGAAGCCGGCCTCGTCGCGCAGCATCCGGTAGATCTCGAGGAACCCGGCCCTGGCCTTGGCGCCGACGACCGGGTTGTGCCCGCTGATGAAGGCCTGCATGAGCGAGAGCAGTATGCCGCGATCTTCAATGAGGTCCACGTAGGCGCCGCCGAGCCGTGCGGCCAGCAGCTCCATCTCGTCCTCGCCGTGCTCGCGTGGTTCGGCGATGATCTGCCTGAAGCCGGCGACCAGGCGCTCGAGCGCCCTGGCCAGCACCTCGAGGAACAGGTTCTCCTTGGTGCCGAACATGCGCACCACGTAGGGCTGGCTGATGCCGGCCACCTTGGCCACCTGGTCGGTTGTTGCACCGGAATAGCCGCGCTCACCGAAGACCACGCTGGCCGCGGCCAGGATCTGCTCGCGTCGTTCCGCGGCGGGAATGCGCTCGGTGGGCTGGGCGGCTACGGTGCCGGATTTCTCGTTCACACTTGACAGGTTATCAGTCGATTACTAGTCTCCTGTTTTGTAATCATTCAATTACAACATTCGCTGGCTCCGTTCCCGAAGGGACCTCCCATGACCGCCACCCTCACCCCGCCCGGCAAGCGCCTCGGCCGGGTTCCCGTCTGGCTTGCCGTCGTCGCCGCGTCACTGCCCATGTTCATGGCCACCCTCGACAACCTCGTGGTCACCAGCGCCCTGCCGGTGATCAACACCGACCTCTCGGCGACAATCGAAGAACTCCAGTGGGTGGTGAACGCTTACTCCCTCAGCTTTGCCACGTTCATGTTGATGGCCGTCGCAATCGGCGACCGCTTCGGGCGCCGGACCGTGTTCCTGGCCGGCATCGCGGTGTTCACCGCCGCATCGGCGCTCTGTGCCATGAGCGTCGAACCGTGGATGCTGATCTCCGCCCGTGCGCTACAGGGCGTGGGCGCCGCCGCGCTCATGCCACTCTCCCTCACCCTGCTCGTCGGGTCGGTCGCCGACCGCTTCCGGCCAGCGGCCATCGGCATCTGGGGCGGCATCGCCGGCCTCGGTGTGGCCCTCGGCCCGCTCATCGGTGGCGCCGTGGTGGAAGGGTGGAACTGGGAAGCCATTTTCTGGCTGAACGTTCCGCTCGGCCTGCTGTCGGTCCCCCTGGTGCTGGTGGCGTTGCCCAATAGCTTCGGCGCCCGGCTGCGCGCCGATGTGGTGGGCCTGGTGCTGGCCGGCGGCGGGGTCTTCGGAATCGTCTACGGAATCGTGCGGGGCAACGAAGCCGGCTGGAGCAGCACCGAGGTGCTCGCGGCGCTCATCGGCGGCGGAGCGCTCCTGCTGGCCTTCGTCTGGTGGGAGGGTCGGGCATCCGCACCCCTGCTGCCGTTGCGGTTGTTTCGGGACCGCAGCTTCACGGTCGCGAACCTGGTCGGGATCACCTTCAGCTTCGGCATCTTCGGGTCGATCTTCATCCTCATCCAGTTCCTGCAGATCGTGCAGGGCCACAGTCCGCTCGAAGCCGGTGTGATGACGATGCCGTGGACGCTGGCTCCCATGATCGTGGCCCCGTTGACCGGGATGCTCAGCCCGAGAACCGGAACGCGGCTGCCGATCGTGCTGGGGCTGGCCCTGCTCGCGATCGCGATGGTCTGGCTCGCCCTCAAGATGTCGGCCGACGTCGAATACGGCGAGCTGGTCGGCGCGTTCATCCTGGCCGGGCTCGGCATGGGACTGGTCTTCGCGCCGAGCTCCACCGCCGTGCTGGCCAATATGGTGCCCGACGACCATGCCAAGGCGTCCGGCACCAACTCCACCTTCCGCGAGATCGGTGTGGCGCTGGGCGTCGCGGTGCTCACCGCCGTGTTCACCGGCAACGGCGGCACGCTGACCCCCACCGGGTACGTGGATGCCGCGGTGCCCGCCGTGTTGGTCGGCGCCGGGGTGCTCGCCGTCGCGGCGGTGATCGCGCTGGCGCTGCCGTCAGGTCGTCGGGTCGATCAGGCACCGCAGCCCGTACCGGTTCGCTCGGACGCCCTCCTCGTTCGCGGGTAGTCAAGGTGGCCCGGCCGGGGCTTCTAGGCTGAGGTCATGCGAATTGCTGTGATCGGCGCTGGCGCCCTGGGCGGAACCTTCGCCACTCTGCTCAGCGCGGCCGGCCACGAGGTGACCGTCACCGCGCGCGGCGCCGGGCTGGCCGTGATCCGCGAGCGCGGCATCCGGCTCGTGGGCGGGTTCGGCCCGGCAACGGCGCATCCCGCCGCCCTCGAACGGCTGGTCGAGACGCCCGATCTCGCCCTGGTCTGCACCAAGGCGCAGGATGCCGAGGCCGCGATCGCCGACAACGCCGCCGTGCTCGACGGCGCCGCGGTGATCGTGGTGCAGAACGGCCTCGACGGGGTCGAGACCGCCCGGCGGCTGCTCCCCCGCTCTGACTGCTTCGGCGCCCTCTCGATCATCGCGGCCAACTACACCGAACCCGGCCTGGTCACGGTCACCACCGTCGCGCCCACCTATCTCGGCCGGGGCACGGGGCCGGCCGACGCGGCCACCCGGCGCTGGCAGGCCGTGCTCGCCGAGGCGGTGCCCTGCCAGGCCATCGACAATTTCGTCGGCGCCCAGTGGACCAAACTTGTCGTGAACATGCTCAACGCGCTGCCCGCGATCACCGGGCTGAGCGTGCAGGCCGTCGTCGCCCACCGGGGCCTGCGCCGGGTGCTGACGCTGAGCATGCGCGAAGCCGTGCGGGTGGGCAAACGCCGCGGCATCCGGTTCGGTGCCATGCAGGCGCTCGGCGACCGCCGGTTGCGGATCTTCTCGCTGCTGCCGGCGTGGGCGGGCCAGGTGGTGCCGCTGCGGATGCGTGCCCGCATGGGCAGGGTGCCCAATCTGGGCTCCACCCTGCAAAGCATCACCCGCGGCCAACGCACCGAGGTGGACCACCTCAACGGCGTAGTGGTACGTGAGGCCGCTGCCGCCGGCGTTCCGGCCCCGGTGAACGGCCGGCTGACCGCCCTGGTGCACGAGGTGGAGGAACGCGGGACGTTCCTCAGCCCCGCCGACGTGCTGGCACGGTTCAGCAGGAGTCGCTGAACACCCGCTGGGGGCGGTGCCGTTCACTGAGGTCGATCACGGCCGACGCCACCTGCCGGGGGCGTTCCTCCTTCTGGTAGAGGTAGTCCGCCTCCGAGGTCGCCTCGCTCTCCAGCAGGATGCGGTAGTTCCAGGCGTCCCTCAGCTCACTGCGGTTGATGAACTCGCCGTCGATGACCAGGAACGCGTCCGCCGGAGCCGTGGTCCAGGTCGGTTCGATCCAACTGTCGCGGTCGGGGTCGAAGACCTGGGTGACGAAGCCGGTGCTGCCGCCGAGCCGGAACGGTTCGAGCAAGACCCGGCGCAGCGCGGAATAGTCGAAACCGTGCCGGAAGAAGCGCTCCGGGGAGTCGGCGCCGAACCGGCCGACGTCTTCCCTGGATCGCTGGAAATAGCGCAGCGACGCCCGGTAGGTGGGCTTGTCGGCTTCGTCGAGCACCGCGGCCAGATCGTCGGCGAACGCCGTGCGGGCGGCCGCGTCGGCGCCGTCCACCGCCACGATCACCCGGCCCCGGCCGTTCAGATTGAGGATCTCGGACGAGAGGGTACGCAGGTACTCGACGCGGGGAGTGGAAACGAGCTTCATGAATCGAGCCTAGGTTAGAACCGATGAACGTCACAGTCCACAGCGCTGCCCCCGTCGACGGTGCCATTGTCGGCGCAGCGCCCGCCGGCCCCGCCCTCAGCCACAGCATCAGTGCCTGGTTCAACGACAACGCCCGCGACCTGCCCTGGCGGCGCGACGGTTTCAGCGCCTGGGGCACCCTGGTGAGCGAGTTCATGCTGCAACAGACCCCGGTGAGCCGGGTCATCCCGCGTCTTGAGGAATGGCTCGAACGCTGGCCGACACCCGCCGACCTGGCCTCCGTACCGGCCGGCGAGGCCGTTCGGGCCTGGGCGAGCCTGGGCTACCCGCGCCGAGCACTGTGGCTGCACGCCGCTGCCGTGCAGATCGTGGAACGGCACGGCGGCATCGTGCCGGAGGACGTGGACGACCTGCTAGCCCTCACCGGAATCGGTGATTACACGGCCAGGGCGGTGGCGGTCTTCGCCTATGGCCACCGGCATCCGGTGGTCGACACCAATACCCGCCGGGTGATCGCCAGGGCTGTGGCCGGGCAGGCCGAACCCGCACCGCCCAGCCGCAGCAGGGACCTCGAGTCGATGTCGGCGTTGTTGCCCGCCGAGCCCGTCGCGGCGGCGGTCTTCAACGCGGCCATCATGGAGCTGGGCGCCATCGTGTGCACCAGCCGCAGCCCGCGGTGCGAGAACTGCCCGATCCGGGATGCCTGCGGCTGGCGTGCGGCCGGCTACCCGGCCTACGCGGGACCGAAGAAGGCCGTGCAGAAGAAGTTCGAGGGCAGCGACCGGCAGGTGCGCGGACTGATCATGGCCGAACTGCGGGCCACGCACCATCCGGTGACCGCCACTGAGATCGACACCGTGTGGCCGGATGCCGTGCAGCGCGACAGGGCCCTGGCCGGGCTCCTCGCCGACGGTCTCGCCGTACTCGTCGAACCCGGGCGGTACGCTCTTTCGCAGGGGTGAAAACCCCCACGCTCTCTCCAACAGAAATGGTTTCAATGAAGAACTGGGCCGGCAACGTCGAGTATTCAACGGACGACATCAGGCACCCGACGACGACCGAAGAGGTCTCCCGAATCGTCGCGGCGGTCGACGCCGGGGCCGGGCAGATCAAGGCCCTGGGCTCCCGGCATTCCTTCTCCACGATCGCCGACAGCGTCGGCACCCTGATCGCCCTCGACCGGCTGGACATCGAACCGTCGCTCCAGTTCGGTGACGACGGCGCAGCGGTGAGCGTGCGGGTGGGCGCGGGAAGCACTTACGCCCAGGTGGGCGCATACCTCGCCGAACACGACCTGGCCCTGCCGAACCTCGCGTCCCTGCCGCACATCTCGGTCGCCGGCGCCATCCAGACCGGCACCCACGGCTCCGGCGTGCGCAACGGGTCGTTGGCGTCCTCGGTCGTGGCGCTGGAGATCGTGCGCGCCTCGGGGCAGGTCGAAATCGTGCGGGAACACGACCAGGACTTCGCCGCCTCCGTGGTGGGCCTGGGTGCCGTCGGCATCGTCACCGCGGTGACCCTGAGGGTGCAGCCGCACTTCCAGATCTCCCAGTACGTACACGAGCGACTGTCCTGGACCGCGGCCCTGGCGAACTGGGCCGCCATCATGGCCAGCGGCTACAGCGTCAGCGTGTTCACCACCTTCCGGGGTGAGAACACACACCAGGTCTGGTCCAAGCGCCGGCTGGATGTGGACGGCCCCGAGCTGGACCTCGCCGCTCTCGGCGCCACCGAGGCCATGGTGGCGTTGCACCCGCTGCCCGGCGTCACCGCCGAGAGCGTGACGGGGCAGTTGCGCGAGCCCGGACCGTGGAACGAGCGCCTCGCGCACTTCCGGAGCGAGTTCCAGCCCAGCCACGGTGAAGAGATCCAGTCCGAATACCTCATTCCGGCCGAGCACGCCGTTGCCGCGATCACCGCCCTGCGCGCGATCGGTGACCGGATCGCACCGCTGCTGCACATCTCCGAGCTGCGCAGTGTGGCCGCAGACACCGCCTGGCTCAGCCCGAGCTACGCCCGCGACTCGCTCGCCATCCACTTCACCTGGAAACCGCTTCCGGCCGAGATCCGCACGGTGCTGCCCCTCATCGAGCACACCCTGGAACCATTCGCGCCGCGCCCGCACTGGGGCAAGGTCGCCACGATGTCCCCGGCGGGTCTCCGCCGCGCCTATCCGCGCCTCGATGATTTCGCGGCGCACGTGCACAGGGTCGATCCCGACGGACGCTTCGAGAACGCCTACCTGAAACGAGTTCTGTCCCATGACTGACGCCGTCGCCACCACCACCACTCCCACGGATGCGTCCGTGCCGCCGCTCTCCGGGCTGCAGTACACGATCAACCACGACGGCTACTCGGCCACCATCGCCAGCGTCGGTGCGAGCCTGCGCCTGCTCACCTGGCACGGTCGTCACCTCGTCGTTCCGTTCGACGCCGACGAGGTGCGTCCGGGCTACCGGGGCGCCGTGCTCGCGCCATGGCCCAACCGCGTGGTCGACGGCAGTTATACCTTCGACGGCCTCGACTACCAGCTTCCGCTCACCGAACCCAGCCGCTCGCACGCCCTGCACGGCCTGGTCTGCTGGGCCGACTGGAGCCTGCAGGCCCGCTCCGCCGACTCCGTGACCCTCGGCACCACCATCGTGCCGAGCGACGGGTACCCGCACCGCATCGCCCTCCTGGCCACGTACAGCCTGGCCGACGACGGCCTCACCACCACGGTGACCGCCGAGAACCGCGGCACCGCCACCGCACCGTACGGCACCGGGCCGCACCCCTACCTCGTGGCCGGGCCGGGCACCGTCGATGACTGGACCCTCGAGTTTCCGGCGGCCAGCTACCTCACGGTGACCCCAGACCGGCTCAGCCCCGTGGCCACCGTCCCGGTCGAGACCACCCCGGAGTTCGACTTCCGCACTCCCCGGGCCATCGGTGACACCTTCATCGACCACGCCTTCACCGCGATCGCGCGCGGTGCGGAAGCATCCGCGAGCGTCACCGTGACCAGCCCGGCCGGCACCGGCGTGCGCATGAGCTTCGGCGCCGAGCTGCCCTGGCTGCAGGTGCACACCGCTGACCGCCCGGCACCGGAGCGCAGCCGGATCGGCCTGGCCGTCGAGCCGATGACCTGCCCGCCGAATGCCTTCTCCACCGGCGAAGACCTGGTGCTGCTGGCCCCCGGCACCTCCCACTCCGCCAGCTGGACCGTCGCAGCCACCGAGGCCTGACCCAGGCCGGCCGATCCACCAAGAAGACCCCGTGGCACCGGCCACGGGGTCTTCATATTGTGCTGGGGTTCGTGTGCTCAGCTGTACTGAGGCGAACCCTGGTCGAACCGTGCGCCTTCCGGCTTCGACGGCAGCAGGGTGAGGATGAAGAGGATCAGTCCGCCGATGCCGGGAATCAGGGCGATGAGGATGAACCACGCCGAGAAGTTGCCGTCGTGCAGCCGCCGGGCCGTGAGCGCCAGCCCCGGAATGATCGTGGCCAGCGAATACGCGGTGATGATGAGCACCACCACGATTGCTCCCCCGGCGGGCGGAGCCACCGTGCCGTCCACGGACACCTGCGGGGTGCCGCCGGCCACGAGCGCGAGGATACCGAGCACAAAGAGCACGGCGTAGTTCACCAGCGCCCACCACCAGTACTCGCTGAGGCTGGCCCGGCCCGAGAAGGTGGCGTACTTGCTGAAGAAGCGCCTCACCGCTACCGCGATCGGAGCGCCGTAATACGGCTGGGACAGGGGAACGCCCGCGACACGTGCGGCGGTTTGCTGGGATGCGACCATGACAACTCCTTCTGGATGGGACGAATGCGTCGAGCCTAGAAGTAAATGGGCGCGGTCACCGGGGATTTCTCAAAAAGAGGCCGGGTGTTCCGTTATATGTCACACGCACGCAACCTCCGGCGCCCGTGGGGCGGCCGGAGGCTTCGAGGGATGGTGCGGAGCAGGTTACAGAGCGTCGGGCTCCGTGGGTGCGGCGTGACGGCCGCTGTGTGCCGGAGGCGTCTCCGCCTCGTCCTCGTCGGAGTCGTCGTCATCCTCGTCGTCTTCGACGTATTCGCGCGGCTTGACGTAGGGGTCTTCGTCGCCGGCGTACACGGCCGAGCGGGCCATCTCGCCCACCTGGGTGTCGCGTTCGCGGGCCTCACGGAGGAGGTCGTCGATGAGGGCGGCGTTCTCCGGGATGGCGTCGGCGATGAACTCGATCGACGGCGTCAAGCGGGCGGTGATGTTCTTGCCCACTTCGCTGCGGAACATGCCGGTGGCAGCCTTGAGGGCCGCGGCGCTGTCCCTGCGCTCGTCTTCGGAGCCGTAGACGGTATAGAACACCGAGGCGTGCTGAAGGTCGCCGGTGACCTTGACGTCGGTGATGGTCACAAAGCCGAGCCTCGGGTCGCGGATGCCGCGTTCGAGCCGCTTGGCCACGATGACCTTGATGCGGTCCGCCATCTTCCTAGCGCGTGCCGGATCTACCATGTCGAACTCCTATAAACCTAAAAATTTCGGGGTACTACTTAACGCTCTTAAGCCCTCTCCCCGCCATCGTATTGACGGATGGCTTTTCGGGGACCGGGGCGGAGCTCGATCCCCCCTAAAAAGGGAATCGGGGTAGGGGTCCCCGCTCTTCCCTTTTTAGGGGGGATCGAGCGGAGACCCCTTGCCACCTAGCTTTTAGCTACGCGGCTTTTCCTTCAATTCGATCGTCTCGATCTCATCGCCGATCTGGATGTCGTTGAACTTACCAAGACCGATACCGGCCTCGAAGTCCGTACGAACCTCGGTGACGTCATCCTTGAAGCGACGCAGCGACTCGATGGCCAGGTTGTCGCCCACCACGATGCCGTCGCGGATGACCCGCGCCTTGGCGTTTCGTGTGATCGTTCCCGAGCGCACGATGACACCGGCGACGTTTCCGAACTTGGACGAGCTGAAGACCTCGCGGATCTCGGCGATACCACTCTGCACTTCTTCGAACTCGGGCTTGAGCATTCCGGTGAGGGAAGACTCGATGTCCTCGAGTGCGTTGTAGATGACGGAGTAGAAGCGCACGTCCACGCCTTCACGAGCCGCACGTTCGCGCGCCTTCGTGTCGGGGCGAACGTTGAAGCCGATGATGATGGCGTTGTCGACGGTGGCGAGGTTGACGTCGCTCTCCGTGACCGCACCGACACCACGGTGGATGATGCGCAGCTGAACGGAGTCGTCGACCTCGATCTTGAGCAGCGACTCTTCCAGGGCCTCAACGGCACCGGAAACGTCACCCTTGATGATGAGGTTGAGCGATTCCACCTTGCCCTCTTCGAGTGCACGGGTGAAGTCCTCCAGGCTGATGCGCTTGCGGGCCTTGGCCAGCAGGGCGTTGCGCTCGGCGGCTTCGCGCTTCTCGGCGATCTGACGCGCGGTGCGGTCTTCCTCGATAACAAGGAAGGTGTCACCGGCGCGGGGAACGCTCGAGAGGCCCTGCACCTGAACGGCACGGGACGGCGTGGCGGCGAGAACGGCGTTGCCGTTTTCGTCGGCCATCGCACGAACGCGGCCGTATGCGGTACCGGCAACGATCGAGTCGCCGACGTGCAGCGTTCCGGACTGGATGAGCACCGTGGCGACTGCACCGCGGCCCTTGTCGAGCTTGGCCTCAATGGCCACACCGCGGGCATCCTTGTTCGGGTTGGCGCGCATGTCGAGTCCGGCGTCTGCGGTGAGCAGGACGGCGTCGAGGATTTCCTGGATGCCGACCTTGTTCCTAGCTGACACGTCGACGAACATGACGTCTCCGCCGTACTCTTCGGCGACGAGACCGAATTCGGTGAGCTGCTGGCGCACCTTCTGCGGGTTCGCACCGGCCTTGTCGATCTTGTTCACCGCGACCACGATCGGCACGTTGGCGGCCTGTGCGTGGTTGAGTGCCTCAATCGTCTGCGGCATGATGCCGTCATCGGCGGCGACCACGAGGATCGCGATGTCGGTGACCTGCGCACCACGAGCACGCATGGCGGTGAACGCCTCGTGACCGGGGGTGTCAATGAAGGTGATGGCGCGTTCTTTGCCCTCGTGCTCGGTGACGACCTGGTAGGCACCGATGTGCTGGGTGATGCCACCGGCTTCACCGGCAGCGACCTTGGCGTTACGGATGGCGTCAAGCAGCGCGGTCTTACCGTGGTCGACGTGACCCATGACGGTGACGACGGGAGGACGAACTTCGAGCTCTTCGTCGGTCTCGTCGGCCAGCTCCTGGTCGATGTCGATGTCGAAGGCGAGCAGCAGCTCGCGGTCCTCGTCGTCGGGCGAGACCATCTGGATCTTGTAACCCAGCTCGCTGCCCAGAACGTCGAATGTGGCCTCGTCGAGCGACTCCGTTGCCGTTGCCATCTCACCGAGGTGGAACAGCACGGTGACCAGGTTGCCCGGGCTCGCGTCGATCTTGTCGGCGAAGTCGGTGATCGAGGCACCGCGGCGCAGACGCACCACGGTTCCGCCGTCGCCACGGGGGACGCTGACGCCACCCAGCGACGGAGCCTCGCGCAGCTCGAACTCGGCCCTCTTCGTCCGCTTCGACTTGCGCGCCTTGTTCTTGCCGCCACCGCGACCGAACGCACCAGCGGTTCCACCGCCGGGACCACGGCCACGACCACCGGCGCCGCCGCCACCGGCGGGGCGGGGCGGGCCGAAGCCGGGGGCACCGGCAGGTGCGCCGGGGCGGGTGAAGCCGGGGCGTGCGCCACCGGCGCCG